>JAKAOD010000114.1 GCA_021823365.1 Actinomycetes bacterium
CTCCTCGGAGCAGGTGATCCCCGAGCCGGCGTAGTGGTAGCCGAGGACGAGCCCCAGCGCGTGGAACTCTTCGTACTTCGTACGTACGATCTCCGTCCCCGCGCGCCTGCGCGCCGCGTCGCCTTGGGAAGAGTCCTCGAGCAGCAGCGGATCGGCGAAGTCTGCGGAGGAGCGGGCCGACTGCCGGCTGGCGATGTCGATGGTCTGCGCCGCCACGGGCAGCCGCTCCTCCTCGTAGCTGGCCACGAGACCGGGTCCTCCCCAACCAGCGGTCACGGCGGCGATCTTCCAGGCCGCGTTGACCGCGTCGCCGACGCCGGTGTTGAAGCCGTGCCCGCCCCAAGGCGGGTTCAGGTGGGCGGCATCGCCGGCCAGCAGCACGTCGCCGTCCACATAGCGCTCGGCGTTCAGCATGCGACCGGTCCACGGATCGGTGCCGATGAGCTCCAGGTCGACAGGACCGCCGACCGCAGCGGCGATGCGCGCGCGCACCTCGTCGTCTCCGAGGTCGGGAGCCACGCCGATGAGCCCGATCCACCAGCGCTCCTCGAGGTCGAGCCGGCCCATGTACGCGGACGCACCGGGCTGCAGCACCCAGTACTGGATGGCCGGCCCGTGGGGGATCCGTTCGAAGAGCCCCGGCGCGTCGAAGACCGCGGTCAGGTTCCGCCGCGCGTCGACGACCCCGCGGTATCGGACGCCGATCGACTTCCGGACGACGCTCGAGGCGCCGTCGCACCCGAGCACGAAGCGGGCCCGGACGGACCGGCGTTTCCCCGACCAGCTGCGCAGCTCGACGGTCGCTCCTGCGCCCTGGCGGACGACCCGGTCCGCTCGCCACCCGTACGCGGCCGTGCAGCCGGGAAACCCGGCGATGGCGTCGCGCAGGACCTGTTCGACGACGAACTGGGGGACCTGCTGGCTCGTCTCGGCGAACAGTTCCGAGCGCTCCGAGGTCAGTCCGAAGCAACCGGTGAAGCGGGCCACCTCCGGTCCGAGCAGGTTGACGCAGAAGACGACGTCCTGCGACCACCCGACTGGGAGGTAGGCCGCATCGCGAAGCGTCGCGGCGAGCCCCCACCTGCGGAAGTGCTCCATGGTGCGGATGCTCGTCGTCTTCGCGCGCGGTCGGACCTCGGACACCACCTGCCTCGGCTCGACGAGGAGGCAGTCGACCCCGCGCCGCCCGAGCTCGAGCATCGCCGACAGCCCCGTCGGCCCGCCGCCCACGACGATGACGTCGCACGCCTCGGGGACGGCCGCGCCCTCGACGGCCCGATGTCCCTCCACACGACCATGGTAGGGTGCGTCTGCGCCTAGCCGAACGCGACGGGCGCCGCGGCCGGGAACGCAGGTACACGAGGGAGCTGCACCGAGGTGACGTCATGCGGGTGATCGCACTGGAAGAGCACTTCACCGCGCCGGGGCTCCCGACGCACGGCCCTGGCCGAAAGCCGGAGATCGCCTCCTTGCTCCGAGACCTCGGCGAGGCGCGCCTCGCCGACATGGACGCCGCAGGGATCGACCTCCAGGTGCTCTCGGCCTCTTCGCCTGGGACGCACCTCCAGGCACCGGGCGACGCGATCGCGACCGCGCGGGACGCGAACGACCTTCTCTTCGAGACCGTGGCGGCACGGCCGGACCGGTTCGCCGGGTTCGCCCTGCTCCCCATGCCGGCGCCCGACGAGGCCGCGGCGGAGCTCGACCGGTGCGTGACCCGGCTCGGGTTCAAGGGAGCCATGATCCACGGCCACGTCAAGGGCAGGTTCCTCGACGCAGACGAGTTCTCGCCCGTGCTGGCCTGCGCCGAGGCGCTCGGTGTCCCGATCTACCTCCATCCCACCCCGCCGACGCCCGCCGTGTTCGACGCCTACTTCAGCGGGCTGCCCGAGCAGACGGCGGGGGTGCTGGCGGGAGCCGCGTGGGGATGGCATGCAGAGACGGGGCTCCACTCGCTTCGGCTCGTGGTGAACGGCGTGTTCGACCGGTACCCCGGCCTGAAGGTGGTGATCGGGCACATGGGCGAGAACATCCCGTTCTCGCTCGCCCGCGCCGACTCGGTGCTCTCGCCCGCGACCACGCACCTGAAGCGCCGGGTCGCCGAGTACTTCCACGAGCACTTCTGGATCACGACGAGCGCCTACTTCACCCTGCCGCCCTTCCAGTGCGCGCTGAGCGTCTTCGGCATCGACCGCATGCTCTTCTCCGTCGACTACCCCTTCTCCGAGAACATGGCCGGCCGGCGGTTCCTCGACAGCGTCCCGCTGAGCCCTGCCGATCGGGAGAAGCTGGCCCACGGCAACGCAGAGGATCTGCTCGACCTGTGAGCTCCACCACCTCCACGAGACGAGCCGGCACGAGCACCATGCGGGACGCGGTCGTCTGCGAACCGCTGCGCACGCCTGTCGGCGGGTACGGGGGCGTGCTGCGCGACACCCCTGCCGCTGACCTCGCGACCGCCGTGGTGCGGGCGGTGATGGAGCGCACGGGAATCCCGGGAGAGCTGGTGGACGAGGTCCTCCTCGGGCAGAGCTACCCGAACGGCGAGGCGCCCGCCATCGGCCGGGTGGCAGCCCTCGACGCCGGGTTGCCCGTGACGAGCGTCGGCGCGCAGGTGGACCGGCGATGCGGGTCGGGTCTGCAGGCCGTCATCTACGCCGCGATGGAAGTGCAGACCGGCGCCGTGGACCTGGCGCTCGCCGGCGGCGTGGAGAGCATGAGCCAGGGGGAGTACTACACGACGGCGATGCGGTGGGGGTCGAGAGCCGGCGACGTCGAGCTGGTCGACCGGCTCGCCCGGGGCCGCGTCACCGCCGGCGGAGCACGCCACCTCGTGCCGGGGGGCATGATCGAGACCGCGGAGAACCTGAGGCGGGAGTACCGCATCGGCCGCCGCGAGCAGGACGAGCTCGCGCTCGGATCCCACGAGCGAGCGGTCGCCGCCCAGAAGTCCGGCGTGTTCGCCGAAGAGATCGTGCCGGTGACCGTGCGGCGGGGCCGCGAGGAACTGGTCGTCGACACCGACGAGCACCCCCGCGCCGACACGACGCTCGAGGCCCTCGCAGCCCTCCGCCCCGTCCGGGGGCGCCAGGACCCGGACGCGACCGTGACGGCAGGCAACTCGTCGGGTCAGAACGACGGCGCGGCCGTGTGCGTGGTCACCCATCCGGACCTCGCGAAGGAGCTGGGCCTCCGCCCGCTCGGCCGTCTCGTGTCGTGGGCCGTGGCAGGCGTCGAGCCCGAGCGCATGGGCATCGGCCCGGTGCCGGCCACCGCGAAGGCGCTCGACCGGGCAGGGCTGTCGCTCGCCGACATGGACTTGATCGAGCTGAACGAGGCGTTCGCCGCGCAGGTGCTGGCGGTGCTGCACGAGTGGTCGCTTCCCGAGGACGCGCTCGAACGGCTGAACGTCCACGGATCGGGGATCTCGCTCGGCCACCCCATCGGGGCGACGGGGTGCCGCATCCTCACGACGCTGCTGCGCGAGATGGACCGGCGCGGGGCGTCCCTCGGCCTAGAGACGATGTGCATCGGCGGCGGCCAGGGCATCGCTGCGGTGTTCGAGCGCGTCGAATGATGCAGCCTGCGTCACGCCGCGCGCGACCGCCGGTGCGCTGACACCACTCTCGACGGTAGGTACCATCACCGGACCGGCAAGACACACAGACAATACGCACGAGTGGTGCGGACGATTGCAGAGGCAGGGCGGCAGAAGACGACGCTGTAGAAGAACAAGGAAGAGCAGAAGGAAGAGCACAGAAGTACGCAGACGAAGCACCAGAAGCAGACGAAGCAGCAGCAGATCAACAAAGGGGGACTTCATGAGGTTACGTCCACACCGGCGGAGCCCGAGCGCCGGCATCATCTCCTTGGTCGGAGTGGCCGCACTCTGCGTAGCCGTGTTCGGCTCGTTCACCGCGGCAAGCGCTCTGAGGAGCACAAGCGCCAAGGGACCGCTCAACGAGGCGATCGTCATCGCCTACACCGGCCCTGTGTCGTTCGAGGGCCTGGCCGCAGACGGCGGCGTCTACCCGGGCGTCAGCGAGATCAACGCCGCGGGCGGGATCAACGGGCACAAGGTCAACATCGTGCCGGTGGACACCAAGGGCGACCCGGCAGACGCGGTCCCGCTCGTCGACAAGCTGATCGCCACCACCTCGAACTTGATCGGCGCGTCCGGCATCGGGACGGCGTCGGCGCCGACGGAGGTCCCGATCTTGAACGCCGCGGGCGTCACCATGATGACGTTCGCCGGGGAGACGGCCTTCAACCGGTCCCACTACAAGTACCTGTGGCGGCTCCTGCCACCCGACGACGCCAACGGGAAGGCGATGGACCTCTATGCCAAGTCCAAGGGCTACAAGAGGGTCGCCACCGTCTTCGGCACGACAACAGGGGCCCAAGGTGACCTGCCCGGCGTGCTGTCGGGGCTGAAGGGCACGGGCGAGAAGCTCGTTGCGAAGATCACACTGACGCCGAACCAGCCTTCGTACCGGGCCGAGGTCGAGAAGCTCATCGCGGCGAATCCGCAGGTGATCTTCACCGAGCAGAACGCCACGACCGCGGTCACCTTCTTCTCAGAGCTCAAGAGCCTCGGACACCTGATCCAATCGATCGGCACGAACGCGCTCGTGACAAGCTCGTGGGAGAACGCCGTTCGAAAGGCCATGGGTCGTTCGACATTCAAGAGGGTGCTCACGGTCCTGTCGACAAGTGCCCCGCACAAGACGCCCGCGAATGCGGCCTACGCCAGGGCCCTCGCGACCGTGAAGTCGAAGGTGGGCTCCCCGTGGACACAGTGGGAGGGCAACTCGCACTCGCAGGCCGCCTACGACGGTGTCATCGTGCAGGCCCTCGCGATGACGGCGGCCCACAGTGTCACACCGAAGGTGTACAACACACACATCATGGCGGTGACCGAGCCGGGCCGCGGGAAGACGGTGGTGTACACATACGCCGCGGGCGTCAGGGCGCTGAAGGCGGGGAAGAAGATCCAGTACTACGGAGCGGGTGGTCCGATCGTCTTCGACAAGTACCACAACTCGTTCGGCAACCAAGAAGCGATGAAGATCAGCACACACGACACCACCATCCCGATCGCGACCATCCCCGAGAGGGAGATCCAGGCCCTTGGCTGAGATGCCCGGGCAGGGAAGAGCGGCTCATTGGTGCTACCGCTGCCCGTGGCGACACGGGCAGCGGTAGTCCCCGGGCAAGGGGACCAGGTACATGAACGTCTTCGTTCAGACGCTCGGCTTCGGCGTGGTGTCGGCGTCGATCATCGCCGTCGGGGCGATGGGCTTCACCATCCAATTCGGGCTCACGAACGTGCTGAACCTGAGCTTCGGCGGCGTCATGACGGTGAGCGCCTTCGTCGCCTATCTGACGGAGCAGTCGGGCATCAACATCTGGCTCTGCCTCGTCCTCGGAGGAGTGGCGGGCGCGGTGCTCACCATCTTCTTGGGCAGGACCGTGTTCAAGGTCTACGCGCGCCGCGGCACGCGGCTGTTCGAGATGGTGATGGTCACCCTCGCGCTCGGGCTGGTGATCGAGTATGCCGTCGACGCCGTCTCACGCGACCAGATCTACTCGCTCACCTTCCCCGAGGGGGCCTCGTACCACATCGGTGCGGCCACGCTGACCGAGAGCCAGCTCATCATCGTCGGGATCGGCATCGCCGTCTTCGTGGGGCTGGAGCGACTGCTCCACATGACGCGCCTTGGGAAGGCCTTGCGCGCGATGGCCGTCGACCCCGGCTTGGCGCGCTCGTGCGGCATCCCCACGAACCGCATCGTCAACGCGACGTGGCTCATCAGCGGGTTCCTGTGCGGGGTCGCCGGTGTGATCTACGTGCTCAACGCCTTGTCCGTCTCCTACACAACCGGTGTGATCTTCCTGCCGTCCATCATCGCCGCGGCGATCCTCGGCGGCGTCGGATCCCCCCGGGGCGCGGTGCTGGCCGCTCTCATGCTCGGCTTGGTCACACAGCTCGTGGCGGCGGCCGGCTTCTCGGCGTACAGCTCCATCGCGGCGTTCGGCGTGCTCGTCGTCGTCTTGCTCTCCAGGCCGTCGGGCGTGCTCTCCGCGGCAGCCCGCAAGGTCGAGCTCACGCTGTAGGCAGGGTACGACGTGGGGCACTTCTCCTTCTATCTGTCCACGCTGGTGGTGTACTTCGGCATCGACCTCCTCTCGGCGTGGTCGCTGAACCTGCAGTACGGCTACGCCGGGGTGATCAACTTCGCCTTCATCGTCTTCCAGGCGGCCGGCGCGTACGTGGCCGGCGCGGTGGTGCTCGGCCCGGACACGGGGCCGAACTCCTACGAGCACTACATCCTCGGCGCTCACCTGCCCTTCCCCCTGCCGCTCCTCGCCGGCGCGCTCGCCGGTGCGGTCCTCTCGGCGGTGATCGGCCTCTTCGCCGTGCGGAGGATCCGGCGTGACTACCAGGCGGCGGTCATGCTCATCGTGTCACTCATCCTTCTGCAGGTCGTGGGGAACGACGTCCACATCTTCAACGGCCAGAACGGCATCACCGGCATTCCGCGCCCCCTGCAGACAGCGCTCGGCCTGTCGCTTCCCGACTACCAGTGGGTGTACGCCTTGTGGGTCCTCGCCATCTGCGTCGTGCTCTACGTGGTGGTCGAGCGGCTGAGCCGCTCGTCGTGGGGCCGTTCCCTGCGAGCGATCCGCGATCAGGAGGACGCGGCCGCGGCGCTGGGGCTCAACGGGACGCTGCTCCGTCTCGAGGTGTTCATCGTCGGCGGGGCGATCGCCGGGCTCTCCGGAGCGTTGCTCGTCGAGTTCATCGGGGCGTGGTCTCCGGGAGCCTGGGGATACGCCGAGACGTTCGTCATCTTCACCGCCCTTCTCGTAGGCGGCGTCGGCAACAACCGCGGCATGCTCCTCGGCACCCTGATCGTGCCGATCATCGTCCTGGAAGCGCCGTCGTTCCTCCCGACAATCGGCTACCCCGGCCTGATCGACGCCATCGAATGGATGATCGTCGGTCTCGCCTGGATGGGGTTCCTGCTCGTCCGGCCCCGTGGTCTTCTCCCCGAGCGCCGGTTCCGCGCCCCCCGGCCGGCGGCAGGCGTCGGGGCACGCCACGGACTGGCCGGATGGGTCGCGCGCACCTTCACGCTGGGCCGTCCCGAGCTGGCACCCGTCGCGCCCGCGATCGGCGTCGTGGCCCCGGGACGCGTGAGCGACGGGGAGGCCGCCGCGCCGGTGAGCCCTGTTGTCCCACCGGCCGGTGTTCGGTCCGGGACCGTCGGCACGGAGGAGCAATGACCGGGTCGCCCACGAGCGAAGCGGCACCGCGAGCTGACGACCACGGCGGCGCGCGGGGACCGGCGAACGCCGACGCGCCGGTCCTCCAGGTGCGCGACGTCGTCGTCCGCTACGGAGGGGTGGTCGCGGTGAGCCGCGTGTCCTTCGACCTGTTCCGGGGGAAGATCCTCGGGCTGATCGGCCCCAACGGCGCCGGCAAGTCGTCGCTGTTGGCCGCGATCGGCGGTCAACAGCGCGCGAAGGGTGGGTCGATCCTGCTGCAGGGGCGTGACGTCACGCGATCGGCGCCCTACACGCGGGCGCAGCACGGCCTCGTCCGCACGTTCCAGACCACGAGCGAGTTCGAGGGCATGACGGTGTTCGAGAACCTGCTCGTGGCTGGAAGGGGCGCGGTCGGCGCCTCACTCTGGCGAGTGGTCGCCCGCTCTCGCACGAACCGAGCGGAGGAGCGGCGGGCGGCGGCCAAGGCCTGGGGCGTGCTCGAGCGCTTCGAGATGGCCGACCTGGCTGACGCGTACGGACACGAGCTCTCGGGCGGCCAGCGCCGGCTGGTCGAGATCATGCGGTGCCTGATGCGCGACCCTGCGGTCCTGCTCTTGGACGAGCCGATGGTCGGCGTGGCGCCCCACCTCGTGGCGAAGTTCATCAACGACCTGCGTGCCGTGGCGGCGGAGGGGATCGGGCTCGTGATCGTCGAGCACGCGCTCGAGGTCATCGAGCAGCTCTGTGACGTGGTGGTCGTGATGGCGCTGGGCGAGGTGATCGCCGAGGGAACGTACGCGGCGGTGGTCGGTGACGAAGGGGTGCGCCGTGCCTACCTCGCCTGAGGTGACGCCGTCCGAGCTGCGGGCGACCGCCGTCGTCGCGGGACGCCGGGAGCCGTATCTGGCCGCCACCGGCATCACCTGCGGGTACAAGAAGATCCCGGTCGTCAGAGACGTCAGCATCTCGGTCGGTCTGGGCGAGATCGTCCTGATCATGGGTCCCAACGGCGCCGGCAAGAGCACCCTCGTGAAGGCGCTGACCGGCAAGATCCCCCTTCTGGAAGGGCGCGTCGTGCTCGACGGCCAGGACATCTCGCAGGCCAAAGAGGACGAGCGGGCCAAGCGGGGCATCGGGTACGTCCCGCAAGTGGGGGACGTCTTCCCGACGCTG
>JAKAOD010000115.1 GCA_021823365.1 Actinomycetes bacterium
TGAGCCGGCGCCGGCACGAGCTCGTCCCGGCGATCGGCGTGGTTGGCTCGGCCGGGATCGCCGTGGCCGGCTACGCCAACCTGCGCGGGGAGGACCCGTGGGGGTCGGCCGCGGCCTTGCTTCGGGCCGGAGGGAGCCTCCTCGCCTTCGCCTTCGCCCTCGCCCTCGTCGTCGGCGTCTTCGCCGGGCTTCGCCTGCACCACCGGGCCTGGCCCGACAAGCTCCGCTCGAGCGCCGTCGTCTTCGTCTGCGGCGCCGTGTTCGTCGCCATCCCCCCGTTCGCCGGCGCGCTGTCGAGCGCGTCGCCGGCGCCGACCGCCACGGCGACGGGGCACTGGCTGCCCGGCGCCCGGCTCGTCCGGGTGGTCGTCGGTGCGGCGCCGGAGGAGCTCAGCTTCGACGTGCCAAGAGGGTGGCGGATCACCGCCGCCCACGGGTCGGTCGAGGCCTCCACGCCGCAGACCGGCGTCGCAGAGCTCGTCAACCTCGAGCTGCTCCCCCCGATCAGCGCCGCCGACATGGCCGGCCGGCTCGGGCTCAAGGTGACCGGGACGGAGCGGCTTGCCCGCTGGCACGGCGTGTCGGCCACCGGCCGGACCTTCAGCGGCTACGTCTGGACCTCCTCGGGGCCGCCAAGGGTCGGCGGGAGGTACGTGCTCATCGAGCTCGTCTCCGGCCGGGCCAACCTGGCTGGGCTCCGCCCGGTGCTGCTCGCCATCGCCGGAAGCTTCCGCGGCGCCGGCGAGGCGCCCGCCCCGCTCCCTCCACCCGCCCCGCCCGCCGGTTCCACGCCCGAAGACCGTCTCGCGGGGATCAGCATCGCCTTTGACCTCCTCCTCACCATCACCCTGGCGGGCGCCGCGCTGGCCGGCCGGCGTTGGCGGCCCCAGCTCGTCGGTGCGGCCTTGCTGGCGGGGATCATCACCCTCTTCACGGTCCTCGCCGCCGCCCCGGCCCTGGACCGGCTCGCCTTCGGACGGCACAGCCGCCTCCCCGGGCTGAGCCCGCCAGGGATGCTCCTCGGGGCGGGGATCGTCGGGCTCCTGCTGGCGGCGGCGGCTTGGGGCGCCACGAGGGGACGATCCGGGCTCGGGCGGCAGCTGATCTCCGGGGTGGTCGGCTTCGAGGCGGCCGCCGGCGCGCTCGAGTTGATGCACGTCCTCTATGCCAAGGCTGCCGCCGAGCCGAGCCTTGGCATCGCCGCCGTCGTCGTCCTGCTCGTGGCCATCGCCTGGGACGTGCTGATGTCGGGCGAGTCGACCAACGAGGAGAGCGCCCGCCTGCCGAGAAGCACCCGGGTCCTCTGCTACTTCGGCTACGTCGTGCTGCTGAATGCCATCCTGCTCTTCTCCAGCCACGCCGAGGTCGTCGGCGGGCGAGGGGCGTCGCCGCTCCCGCTGCTCAGCCGGCCCGACGACCTCACCGAGGCGGCGCTGTTCACCGTGGCCATGCCCCTGCTCCTGCTCACCTTCGTCCTGCGGCTGAGCCCGGCGCTCCCGAGGAGGAAGCCGTGAGGGCTCGAGCGAGCCGGAGGACCGGCAGGGGCGCGGCGCAGGTGCTCGCGGCGCTCCTCGCAGGCTTCGTGGCGAACGCTGCGGCGCCGGGCGGGTGGCGGGTGCATGCCCCTTCTCGGGGCTCCACCGCCACGAGCTCGTTGTGGGCGGCGCTCGTCGCCGCCTCCCGCCCGATTGGCCCGGCGAAGGAGCGCTCCGTCGCCGTGCTCGTCGACCTGCGCTCGGGCAAGCGGCCGGTGCTGCTCTATCGCTTCGCACGTGCCCGCCGCCTCGGGGTCCGCTGGGAGGCCGGGACGAGGTGGGCCTCCCTTTCGGGTGCCCCGGCGGTGGTCGGGGCCGCCTTCGATGTCCCGGTGCTCGACTACCGAGCGCCGAGCGGGCGGGAGTACCTCGCCAGCCCCGATCCGGCAAGGCTGCCGAAGGTCCTCGGCGGGGAGGTCGCCGCCCTCGGGCGCATCGGCGGGTTCAGGCTCGCCCACCCGGTGGTGCTCGCGCCTCCCCTGCCGAGCCTGCTCCCCCGCCTGGTCCCCGCCGGCGGCCTCAGCCCCGCCCGCCTCGTCCAGGCCTACGGGGCGGCCCCGCTGCGGCGCGCCGGCTATGACGGCGCCGGCCAGACCGTGGTCCTCCTGGACTGGGCGCCGCCGCGGCAGTCCGACCTCGAGAGCTTCGCCGCCGAGGCAGGGCTCCCCCCGCTGCGGCCGCTGCTCGCCGGCGAGGGGCCGGAGATGCCGTTCGCAGACGACACCGGCGTTCCCGGCGCTGCCGTCGAGGAGGCGACGATGGACGCCGAGCTGGTCCACGAGATCGCCCCGGCGGCCAAGGTCGTCGTCTTCGACGCCAATCCCTCCGGCTCGGGCGACCCGGCAGGGATCGCCACCTTGTTCCAGGACATCGCAAGGAGCTACCCCGGTGCCATCTGGAGCCTCTCGATCGGCTGGCTCTGCGACCGCTTCTACACCTGGCCCGACCTCGAGGCGATCAACTCCGCTTTGTCGGCGGCCGAAGCAGGCGGCACGACCGCCTTCTCGGCCACCGGCGACGCCGACGGGCTGGAGTGCGAGGAGGAGGGCCTCTCCCAGGCCTACGACACGCCCCCCGGACCGGACGACGTCGGCCTCGACGCCGCCTCGGCTTTGCCGGCGATGACGGCGGTCGGCGGGACCACCCTCTCGGTCCGCCTCGACGGCGCCTGGTTCGCCGAGGAGGCCTGGGACGACTCCGCCCTCGCCCTCGGCACCGGTGGCGGGGTCTCGACCGTCGTCCCCCGCCCGTCCTGGCAGCGCGCCGTCGGGGTGGCCGCCGGCCTGAGCTCAGCCCAGGCGGGCTTTCGCGAGACGCCTGATGTCGCCGCCGACGCCGATCCCCGCACCGGCGCCAAGATCATCGTCGACGGCCAGGTGGCCCAAGGCGGCGGGACGAGCCAGGCGGCGCCGATCTGGGCGGGGCTCTGCGCCCTGATGGACCAGTTCCTGGAGCGGAACGGCGGCCATGCCCTCGGGGCGATCAACCCGATCCTCTATGAGCTGGCGAGGACCCCGGAGCCGTACCCGCCCTTCCACGACGTCACCTTGGGGGGAAACGCCGTCCACCTTGCCGGGGTCGGCTACGACCTCGTGACGGGGCTCGGCACGCCGAGCACCTACAACCTCGCCTGGGACCTCCTCCGCTACGAGAGGAGCCACCGGTGAGCGAGATGGCCGGGCTCGAGGCGTTGGCCGCGACCTTCGTCGACCCGCCACGGGTGGTCTGCCCCCGTTGTGGCGACGAGGTGCCGACGGGATCGTTCTGCGGGGCCTGCGGAGCCCACGTCGAGCCGGCGAGCCGGGTGGCGGCACGCCTTCGCGCCGATGCCTTCTCGGCAGCGCCGTCGGAGCACCTGTCGCAGCCCTCGCTCGTCTCGACGCTGTTCCCCCACCTTCCGCACCGCTCCCATGCGTTCTTCTGCTGGGCCTTGGCCGGGCTCGCCGCCGTGCTGGTCGTGCTCGGGTCCCTCCGCCTCGAGGCTCCGGTGATCGCCGTGGCGGCCCTCGGGGTGCCGCTCTTGTTCCAGCTCTACCTCGCCGAGGTCGACCTCTACGAGGAGCAGCCTTGGGCCGCCATGCTCCTCGTCTTTTCGGTGGCGGCCGGGGCCGGGGTCGGCTATTCCCTGTGGACCGGTCCGGTGGTCGCCAACGCCCTCGCCGCGGCGCCGGGGGCGGCCGTGCTGCCTGCCCGGTGGTGGCTGGCCGGCATCCTCGTCCCGGTCGGTGCCCAGGCACTGATGCTGCTGCCGGCGGTCCTCGCCCGGCTGAGCCTGCGCCCGGCGCGCGAGTCGCTCGACGGGTTTGCCCTCGGGGCCGCCGGGGCGCTCGGATTTGTCTGCACCGACACCCTCACCCGGCTGTGGCCGGCGCTCGCCGGGGGGATCCGCCCGACCGGCCAGAGCGCGAGCGGGGTGCTGACCGAGGGCCTCCTCCAGGGGATCACCATCCCCCTCGTCGCCGCCGCCGGGAGCGGGCTGCTGGTGGCGGCGGTCTGGGCGCCGCGGCGAGCCAGCCCCGTGCATCAAGGCCGGTTGCTCACCTCCCCTGCCGTCGTCCTCGCCGTCGTGATCGCCGTCCAGGCCGGCCTCGGCATCGCCGACCTCTGGCGGCCGGGCGACGCCGCCCTGCTCGGCCTCCACGCCGCCGCCGCGCTCGTCCTTCTCGCTGCGCTGCGAGTGGGCCTCCACCTGGTGCTGCTCGACGAGGCGCACGAGGTAGGGATCGGAGGGCCGCGGATCTGCCCCCACTGCCGGCACGTGGTCGCCGCGATGCCGTTCTGCTCGCACTGCGGCGCCGCCGCCCGCTCGAGCTCGCGTCGCACCCGCTCCGCCCTTTCCCTCGCCCCGGTCTCCCCGGCGCTCTCTGGCAGGCCACAGCAGGGCTACCAGGCGGCGACCCCGGCCCAGGTCGCCGCGCTGGTCGGGCGGAGGCGGCACCCGCCCGCCCGCCTGCTGCTGCTCGCCGCCCCGCTCGTCGCCCTCGTGGGGCTGGCGGTGGTCACCGCCGCCCTCGTGGTCCCGAGCGCCGGCAAGGCCTGTCACGGCCCGTCCTGCGGGCCGCTCACCTCCCCGCCGGTCGGCGCCGACCACGTCTACCGGAGCAGCCGCTATGGCTTCGCCGTCGGCTACTTCTCCGACGTCGACCTCGTCGGGCCGCTCCCGGTCCAGGCGAGCTCGCGCCCGGGCGAGCTCGTCCTCTCCTATGGAGAGCTCCCCGGCGGGGAGGCCTCGCTCACCTTCGCCGCGGAGCCGGACACCGGGCGCTCTCCGGAGGCGGTGGTCGACCAGGTCGTGGCCGCCCGCTTCCCGGGGGCGACCTTCGCCTATGGCCTCTGGAACCCGATGGTGGGCTACCAGCCCGGCTATGGCGCTGTCTATGACTACTGGCCCGAGAGCGGGAACGGGACGGCGGTGCACGAGCGGGTGATCGTGGTGGCCGCCGTCAAGCGCGGCCTCGCCGTCGTCGCCATCGCCGAGGGGCCCTATCTGCGCTTCACCGCCAACGACCCCGGGATCGGGCACCCCACGGCGATCGACACCCTCGTGGGGCTCCTCTTCGACGACCCCCTCAACAGCGTCCGCTGGCCTGGAGATCCGCTGCGATGAGGTCGTCAACACTGAGGAAGGAGCAGCAGATGATGACGACGATGAACGGGCCGATGCTCCGGCTTTCTGGCCACCCCCACCCCCGCCGGGCGTCCCCTCGCCTGAGGGGCGCCGCCACGCTGGCGAGCCTTGCCGGGATCGGGGTGATGGCAACCGGGAGCAGCTCCGTGGCGAGCACCGTCTCGGAGGTCTCCGGTCGGGCGGCGGGCATGCCGGTGGTGCACCCGGGCCAGAGCGTCCACCTCGCCGGGACGGACATCTACGGCGAGGTCAAGGACACCAACCAGGGCGTCGGCGTCTACGGCGAGCTCTTCCCGCCGGGGGCGAAGCGGGCAACGGGCTACTTCTTCGTCGCCCAGGACGGGGGCCTGGCGGTCGGCAAGCTCGTCGGAGGCGCTCCCCACTACGTCTTCACCCACGCCCAGCCCGCCGTCCACCTGGCGCTCGCCCCCGCCGGCAGCGGGTCGGGGGTCGTCACGGTCCGGCTCGGCTGGGTGGGGCGGGTCGGGGGGACCGCCCTCGTGCTGACGGCCGGACCGGACAAGGCGGGCCACCCGGCCCTGGTCGCCGATCTCGGGAGCGGGGGGGCGCCGGCGAACGGGACCTACCTCGTCGGCATCACCGAGCGCGGGGTGGCCGTCGGTCACTGGCAGGGCGGCAGCGCCAAGCTCGTCTACCAGGTCATCGACAAAGCCGCCGGGACGCCGGCCGAGACGCCCACGACCACCGCTTCGAGCACGAGCCCGACGAAAGGGAAGACCCCGGTCGGCAAGCTCGGCACGAGCCTCACGATCAACGGCATCCGGGCGACGCTCGTCGCCGTCTCGAACAACGCCCGGCCGAGAACCGTCTACGACACCCTGCCCTCCTCCTCGGAGATCTTCGACACCGCCACGGTGAAGCTCACCAACCTCACCTCGTCGCATCTCGTCGGCGCCTCGAACGCCGAGATCGCGATGGTGGGCACCGACAACAAGACCTACACCCCCGACATCGACTACGCGGTGGCCGGCTGTGAGGACTTCGGAAGCGGCGGCGCCACCGGCACCTTGGACATCCCGCCGGGAAGCTCGGAGACCGGCTGCGTCCACTTCGTCGTCCCCGCAGGCGTGAAGGTCGCCCTGATCGGCTTCTCCCCCGGCGCTCAGTGGGTGGCAGGCGGCTACGTCGCCTGGACACCGTGATCTGAGAAGGCCGAACCGAAAAGACCACTGCGACGGAGGTGTGAGAGACAAGTGGCGTCTCTTCGAGAGAAGCTGGCCGAGCGGGCAAAGCCCTACCTGGAGCCCGGTGAGCAGGTCCAGCACGTGTTCCTGGCCCAGAGCGGTCCGAACCCGAACCTCGCCGCCCTCAGCTGGCTGGTGTACCTCTTCAGCAAGTACCGGATCGTCGTGGTGACCGACCGCTCGATCCTGGTCCTGGCGGCCAAGGGCATGTTCCGCCAGTCGTTCCCGAAGTCACTGATCGAACGGCTCCCCCGAACCACGCGCCTTGGCCCACCCTCCGGGGCGCTCTGGTCGAAGGTCAACCTCCCGGGCGAGAAGACGACCTGGATCCATCGCCGTTTCTACCGCGACGTCGAGGCTGCCGACGGCCTCCTCGGCACCGTGGCACCGTCGTAGGCAGCCCGGTCACCCGTTGAGCAACCATCGGCGAAGGAACGGATCGGCCACGTCCCACTCCCGACCTCGGCGCACCGTCAGCTCTCGACCGTCGAGCGCCCGAAGCGCCGTCGTCACCGCGTTCGCGTTCGCCACGCCGACCTCGTCGAGAAACGCCTTCGCGTACACCGCCGCCCGCGGGCGCCGTGCCAGTGCGCGAAGCAGCCGCTGCTGGGCGGGGGCCCGAGCCAGCTCTTCGTACTGCTGCGCATAGGCGCTCGCTGCTCGCTCGACGATGGTCCCGACGCCGGCCTCGACGTGCTCGGCCGTCACCGCCGGCTCCTCCCCGGCCGCTTCCAGCGCGGCGAGGGCGAGCTGCTGGACGAAGTTGGGGACCCGATCCGCTGAGTGGTAGATGAGCGCGGCGGTCGGCCTGTCCAGGTGCCGCCCTGCTGCCCGCGCCCGGCGGCGGAGGAAGGCGACCATCGGCGCTTCCGCGACGACGTCGAGCACGATGCGCTCGCCCATGCCGGCGAGCGGTGCGCCGCTTCCCTTCGTGAGCCGCTCCATGACCGCCAGGTGCGATCCGGTGAAGACGATGCTCGTCGCGGTCGCCTCGTCGGCAAGGGCCTTGAACGCTCCGCCAAGCCCATGAGGGCCCAGCCCCGCGACCACCTGGAACTCGTCCAGGACGAGGACGGCCGGCCCCTTCGCGGAGGCGCCAGCCAGGATGCGAAGGGCGTCCCTCACCACCTCTAGCCAGGACGCGCCGGCGACGGCCTCGTCGAGCCCGAGGCTGATCGATCCGTCGGGTCCGAGCGACACCCGCGGGGTGATGCGGAGCTCGCGGAGGATGCTCTCGAGAGAGCGCCTCGCGCGTCCCACCGGTCCGAGCACGCCGCGCACGACCGCCTGGAGGATGGTCGCGGCGAGCTCGGTCTCGTTCGTCGCGAAGAGGAGGTTGGCGTAGGCGCAGTGGCCGCCCGCCGCCTTGACGCTGGCAAGCGCGCGCCGCACGAGGGACGTCTTCCCGTAGCGCCTCGGCGAGAGCACGAAGGCGTGGATACCCGCACGCATCCGCGAGACCAGGGCTGCGAGCTCCTCTTCGCGGTCGCAGAACCACGGGGGGTCGACAGGCGCGCCGAAGCGATAGGGAACGAGCTCCACTGATCGCTATTATAGCGATGGCTGTATCACGCGCACCTTGCGGCGGGCGGCGTGCCCGTATCGGATCCGCGTCCTCAGCCGCCAGCCTCGGCTCGCGCCGCTTCTTCGACGAGGATGGGCACCGCCGCCGTCGTCGCGTGCATGCCGAGCACGCTCGCGATCTACGTCGCGCTGGCGGAGGTGATGGGTGCGACGCTCGTCACGCTCGACGCGCGTCTCGGTCGCGTCGCCGGCCTCGAATGCGCCGTCGAGGTGCTCTGAACCCAGGAGTTGCGTCCGCGCCGGCCGGGGCGGTCGCGACGAGGAAAGCTCGATGGCGTCAGCGGCGGCGCACCTCGAGATGCGCCGGCGCGCCCTCGAGCGTCGGCTCCCTTGCCGGCTCGAGCCGGATACGCACCGGCGAGCCTGCGACGCGCAGGCCGTCCACGCTGAGGCCGCCGGCGGCCACCGGACTGCCGGCGAGCGGCGCGAGGACGATCGTCCCCCGGGGGACGTCCGGGCGGAGACCGCAGACCGCCCCG
>JAKAOD010000116.1 GCA_021823365.1 Actinomycetes bacterium
GGATCGCAGTCGCAGGCGACGTCGAGCAGCTGACGGTCGACGACTGCCGCCGCCTCTTCGACGTGAACGTCATCGGAACGTGGCTCACCTGCAAGCAGGCGCTCCCGGCACTGCGGCGAAACGGCGGGGGGTCCATCGTCATCACCGCCTCGGCGGCGGCGACGCGCCCGCTGCCCCAGAGCGGGCTCTACGGACCGACCAAGGCGGCGATCGTGATGCTCATGAGGAACCTCGCGCTCACGGCCGCGAAGGACCACATCCGCTGCAACGCGGTCGCGCCCGGACCGATCGTCACCGACCTCTACCACTTCACCGACGAGCAGGAGCAGGCCTTCGTCGACCGGTGGACCCCTCAGGTCCCGGCGGGCTTCCTCGGGACTCCGTGGGACGTCGCGAACGTCGTGGTCTTCCTCGCGAGCGACGAAGCTCGCTGGGTCACCGGTTCGGTGTACCCGGTGGACGGCGGCTTCGCCTGCTGACCGCCGGTGGACGGCGGACGGTCGGAGTCGGCGGGCCGTCGGGGTCGGCCGTCGGGGTCGGCGGCGACCTGTCGGGGTCGGCGGGCGGGGGTCGGCGGCGACCTGTCGGGGTCGGCGGGCGGCCCCTCCGCCAGCATTCCGCGCGCACGCGAAGAGGGCGATGCTGGTATATCTTCACAACTATGAAGGTATTGAGACACGACTCCTCCGTTGCCGCCAGGTCAGGCCGCTCCTCCGTGGGTGCGGCGGGTCGTGGCCGAGCCGCGACGGCCCACAGAGGACTGATCAGCGCATCCGACGCCGACGAGCTCGCTGCCTGCTTCCGCCTCCTGGGCGACCCGAAGCGCGTCCGTATCCTCTACGCGCTGCTCGAGGCGGGAGAGCTCTGCGTCTGTGACATCGCCGCCACGGTGGAGGTGTCCGAGACGACCGTGTCCCACGCCATGCGTCTTCTGCGCACTGCGGGGATCGTCCGGAACCGCAGGGACGGCCGGACCGTCTACTACCGGCTCGACGACGCCCACGTTCGACTGCTCCTCGACGTCTCGAAAGAGCACGTGGTGCACGAGGACCACGAGGGGGCGGTCGAGGGGTGACCGACGCTGCGGATGCGCGCCCGATCCAAGACGCCCGCACGCGTCCCGATCGATCCCATTCCTCCGGGATCGCACCCGACGCCGACGTCCGACACCTGGCCGTGGCGCTCTGCCTCATCGCCGCGTTCATGGTGGGAGAGCTCGTCGCCGCCATCGCCAGCGGATCGCTCGCACTGTTCGCCGACGCGGGCCACATGCTGACCGACGTGGGCGCCCTGGCGGCGGCGGTGTGGGCCGCCCGGCTCGCCGCCCGACCAGCGAGAGGAGCGTGGACCTTCGGTCTCAAGCGGGCCGAGATCCTCTCCGCCACCGGAAACGGCGTCCTCCTCGTGGTGGTGGCGGTCGTGATCTCGATCGAGGCCATCCGCCGTCTGATCGCCCCACCGACGGTCGACGGCACCGTCGTCCTCGCCGTCGCCCTCGCCGGCGCGCTCGTGAACGTCGCCGCGACCGTGGTCCTCAGCCGGGCGAACCACCGGTCGCTCAACGTCCGGGGGGCCCTCGCCCACGTCGCGACCGACCTCTACGCCTTCCTCGGCACCGCCGCCGCCGGGCTCGTCATCATGCTGACCGGCTGGAACCGCGCCGACGCCGTCGCATCCCTCGTCGTGGCCGGGCTCATGCTCGTCACGGCTCGAAGCCTCCTCGCCCAGAGTGGGCGCATCCTGCTCGAGGCAGCGCCCGAAGACATGTCACTCGACGAGGTGCGCGCTCACCTTGCGGCCGTCGACCACGTCGTCGGCGTGCACGACCTGCACGCCTGGACGGTCACTTCGGGAATGCCGACCTTGAGCGCGCACGTGGTGGTCGAGGACCACTGCTTCGCCTCGGGCCACGCCCCGCAGATCCTCGACGCGCTCCAGAGCTGCCTGGGGCACCACTTCGACGTCCAGCACGCCACCTTCCAACTCGAGCCCGCCAGTCACGTCGCCCACGAGACGAGCCACCACCGCTGAGCGTGCCAGGCTCTTCGCCGAGCCCCGGACGAACCCGGAACCGCTCGGTCAGCCCCTGGGCCGACCGATCAGAGGGCAGCCAGCACCGCCTCTGCCGAGCTCACCTCCACCCCTGGGCCCTGCTCGACGAAGATCGACCTCACCACGCCGTCCTCGAGGATCGCCGCGTAGCGCCGGGACCTCTTCCCGAGACCGATGCCGCTGCCGTCCATCTCCAGGTCGACCGCCCGGGTGAACTCGCCATTCCCGTCGGACAGCATGACGACGTGGTCCTCGGCGCCCCTGGCTCTCCCCCAGGCGCCCATCACGAACGGATCGTTCACAGCCAGGCACGCGATCGTGTCGACACCCTTGGCTCGGATCTCGTCAGCACGGAGCACGAAACCCGGCAGGTGATGGTCGGAGCACGTCGGGGTGAACGCACCGGGGACGGCGAACAGCACGACCTTTCCCGCGCCGAGAACTTCGGCAGACCTGACCGCCTTTGGCCCGTCTTTCGTCATCCGCCAGAGCTGGGTGTCGGGGATCTCGTCGCCAGCTTGGATCGCCATGAGCTGCTCCTCCTGCTCGTCGTCGAGGGGGTTCGACTGCGCCATGTTGTTCAATCGCTCACATGCTGCGGCACGAGCTTCGCGTCACCGTCTCTCGCGAGGCATCGTGGGCTGGTGCACTTTCGGGCAGGCCGACAATAGCGGGGGACGGGACGCCCGCGAGTGCTGCACGCCCCACGCACCGCCACCGACCGACCACCGCCTGCCGGCAGATCTGCGCGACACCGACGGGCAGCGGGAGCGACGACCCTGGGCGTACTTGGCGCAGGTTCCGGCGGTCTGCCTCCCCTGCCAGTCCCAGACGGTCGAGAAGCTCACCGAAGAGCCCGATGCCGGCCACCCCGTTCACATTGTCCTCAGTCGCCTCTCGAAGACCAGCTCGGTGCGGGCGCGCTCGCCCTCGGATCTCACGGAAGCGATCGAACGGTGCGCGTCGGGCCGCGAGCTCGCCGCGATGGGGTCTCCCGAGGAGCCGAGGATCGCCACAGCCCTCGACGCGGACGATCACGCCTCGGTGATGGAAGGCGGGATGTTCGTCCGCTCGTAGAGCCGTGAGTGCGGGCCATGGTCGGAACGGGGCTGCCGGTGCTTGTAGACACGGGGCATGAAGGGATGCCTCCTTGCCCGTCACGGAGAGACGGAGTGGAACCGGGAGGGCCGGCGTCAAGGGCAGCTCGACTCCCCCTTGACCGCCACGGGACGCTCGTCGGTCCAACGGCTTGCGTCCGAGCTGGCCGGCGCGCCGATCGACGGCGTCTTCTCGAGCCCGCTCGGTCGTGCGGTCGAGACCGCGTCCGTCTACGCGGAGGCGCTCCACCTCGCCGTCGAGGTGGTCGACCAGCTGAAGGAGCTCGACCACGGCGCGATGGCAGGACTCACGAACGCCGAGATCGAGGCGCGCTTTCCCGGCGAGCTCGCCCGCCGCCGCCGCTCCCGCTACACGTGGCGCTTCCCCGGCGGGGAGAGCTACGCCGACGCCGACGCGAGAGCTGGCGTGGCACTCGAGATCGTGCGGAATCGGGGAGCGGAGATGCCGCTCCTGGTCTCGCACGAGATGATCGGAAGGATGCTCCTCCGCAACCTCCTCGGCATCGACGTCGGCGAGGCCCTGAAGCTGTCGCAGCCGCCAGGAACCGTGTACCAGCTCGACCTGGTCGAAAAGAGCTTCGTCACCCTGCGCCTCGACTCGCCCCCGTGATCTGCGACGCACCGTGACCTGCGCCGTGACGTGACCTGCGCCGGGGCCGGAACCCCCGACCGGCGACCCGCTCGTCAGGCGGCCGGGGGCGGCAGGAGGCGGTAGCCCGCCCCGCGCACGGTCTGGATCAGCGGGACGACGCCGGGCAGGTTGATCTTGCGGCGGAGGTACCCGACGTAGACGTCGACGATGTTCGAACCCGGCTCGAAGCTGTAGCTCCAGACGTTGCTGAGGATCTGCGAACGCGACAGCACCTGGCGAGGGTGGCGCATGAACAGCTCGAGCAAAACCCACTCGCGCGGAGCCAGCTCGATCTGCCGCCCGCCACGCTGGGCAACCTTGGTCAGCAGGTCCAGCCGCAGGTCGCCGACGACGAGCTCGGTCTGCGCCGGCTGCCCGGCGCTCCGTCGGACGGCCCGGATCCGCGCCAGCAGCTCGTCGAAGGCGAAGGGCTTGGTGATGTAGTCGTTCGCCCCGGCGTCGAGCCCGGTGACCTTGTCCCGCACGTCGTCGCGGGCGGTGACGACGATGATCGGCGCGGCGAACCCACCGGCCCGCAGCGACCGGAGGAGGTCGGTGCCGTCCTCGCCGGGCAACCCGAGGTCGAGGAGTACCAGCTCCAGCTGCGGCCCCAACGCCGAGTACCACCGGCGGGCGTCCTCGGCGCTGACCGCCACGGTGACCGCGTGCCCTTCCGCCTCGAGGCCGCGCTCGAGGAACTGCGCGATCTTCGCGTCGTCCTCCACCACCATGACCTGCATGGCGTCAAGCCTCCTCCGCCTTCGACGCGATCGCCCCCACCGTCCGTCGTCACCGCCACTGCTTGGGCATCCACCACCGGCGGCGGCGCGGCCCCGCAGACGGCGCTGCGGGCTCGTCGTCCGCCGTGAGCGCCCTCGCCTCCTCGGGCCGGGGCCGGGGAATGGTCACGACCACACGGCACCCGCCCTGCGGTGAGTGCGTGATGTCCACCGACCCGTGGTGCGCCGCGGCAACGGCGCCCACGATGGCCAGGCCAAGCCCGGTCCCGTCGCCGACGCTCCCCCCGGGGCGGGCGAAGCGGCCGAGCACCGCCTGTCGCTGGTCGACCGGGATGCCGGGACCGGAGTCGTCGACCGCGATCTCCACGGTGGGGCGGTCCTCCGTCCCCGCGTTGCGGGCGGACAGGCGGATGGTGTCGCCGGGGCCGGTGACGTGCACGGCGTTCTCGACGAGGTTGAGGAGGGCCCCGCGCAGCTTGTCGAGGTCGGCCATCACCACGACGTCGGGGATCGGCCCCACCGCCCAACGGCGAGGCGCGAGCATCTCTCCGGCGGCGGCCACGTCGAGCAGGAGGGCTCGCAGGTCGACCGGCCATGCATCGGTGAAGTCGGCCTCGAGCGACCGGCCGAGAAGCAGCAACCTCTCCACCAACCGCTTCATGTGGTCGATCTCTTCGACCACCGTGGACACGACCCCCCTGACCTGCGCCGGGTCGTCGAGGTCCCCGCGGCTCATCACGTCGAGGTGGCCTCGCACGACGGTGAGCGGCGTTCGCAGCTGGTGCGAGACGTCGGCCATCATCTGGCGCTGGAGGGCTACTGAGGTCTCGATCTTCTCGATCATCGCGTTGAAGGTGGCCGCCATCTCCCCCACCTCGTCCCCGGCGTCCGCCCCTTCGAGCCGCACGCCCAGCTCGCCCCGGAGGCCGATGTCCGCCGCGGTCCGGGTGAGGCGGCGCACCGAGCCGAGGAGCCGCCGGAGCAGGACGGTGACGCTGACCACCGCGGCCAACAGGATGATGAGCCCCTCCCCCACCGCCAGGATGAGCACCCTGGTGCGCATGGTCTCGTAGGTGGCGAGGCTACCCGCGGTGAAGTAGGTGCCAACTCTGCGGCCGTGCTCGGTGATCGGAACGGCGAGGACCAGCTCCGGAGGGTCCCCGTCCGACACCTGGGTGAGCACGGCCGTCTTGGGCGGCGTCCGGATGAGGCGTCGGATGGCGGCGTTGCCCACCAGGTCCTTCGACGCGGGGGAGGCCAGGACCTCGCCGTCGGCAGGGAGCGAGATGGCGAGCTCGTCGACGCGCGAGGACCCGTGCATGGCCAGGTAGGCGCGGCTGAAGTCGAGCAGGGACTGTGAGGCCGGCCGGATCGCGGCGAGCCGGGTGAACTGGGTGACGTTCTCGGTCAGGTCGCTCGTGATCGTGGCTCGGTAGCGGCTGGCGAACGATTGGGTGAACTGCACCACGACGATGCCGAAGACCGAGCCGATGATGAGGGCGTGGAAGGCGACCAGCCGCCCGACCGTGCCGAGACGCGGCCAGCGGAGCCAACGGCGTGGACCGCGCGGTGACGGGCCGCGAGCCGCGCTCGGTTCGCGATCGTTCGCGACGATCGGCGTGCCAGGCGATGCCCGCGCCGGCGCGGGCTGGCCTTGGCGAGCGGGCAGGAGCCGGGATGGCGCGTCGATCACCCCCCGCCGTCCGCGCGGACGAAGGGAGGCCGCGTCCAGGGCGAGACGACCGGTGACCGCGACCGCCTCACGAGTCACCACCTCCTGTCGATGTCGATGTCGTCGATGTCGACGATATCGATGTCGATGTCGACGGGTGCCTGGATGACGGGGACCTCGACGACGGTGGCGTCGTCGCGCTGGCCGAGGAGGAGTCGCTCGAGCTGCTGTCACTGCTCGAAGACGACGGGCTGTCCGAGCTCGAGACGGGGAGCGGGCCCGAGATGGGGACGGTGACGACCGTCACCCTGGGCACCACGACCCGGGTCTGCGACGGCGGTGGCACGATGCTGGACGCGCTCGCCTGAGTCGTGGTGACCGGCGCACCCGCCACCTCGTGGGCGGCGGCCGGATGGGTCCGCGCGTGCGTCGCCGCCGGCACGGTGGTCACCGAGGTGGGGGACGCCGCGGCCCGCGGCAGCTGGCGGCCGACCGGCGCAGAAGCCGGCAGCGAGCCCGACGAGCTCGGTCCCATCCCAATCGATGCGAGCCACGCGGCCAGCACCGCGAACGCGAGGAACTCCACGTAGAGCAGAGGGAGGCGGACGGTCCGGCGCGTGGGCGACGGAGCTTGGATCGCGGAGGCGACGGGATCGCGGCGAGAGTCAGGGGTCACCAGCTGCTGCTCCGAGTCACTTGTCGGCAGCGCCTGCTGCCGCCACGGTGCGCCCGGCCGTCGTCCACCGCAACGGCGTCCAGACCACAGGATAGAACGCGAGCGGCACCCCCCGTCCGACGCCGTAGACGCTGAGACCGGCGTCGGCCCAGCGGTCGAGGTCGAGCACACCCACCGCGTCGAACACGACCCGGCCGGCCATCTGCGTGGCCGTCGACGCCGGGTCCAGCGACCGGTACTCCTCGGACGCGACCGCCACCACCACGGCGTCGGCACCGGCGACGGTGTCGGCGACGCTCGGCGATCGGGTGCCGGGAGGGAGGTCGGGCGTCGCCAGCGGGTCGTAGGCGGCCACCTCCGCACCGGCCGCCACCAGGTCGTGCACGATCTGGACCCCCGGCGAGTCCCTGGTGTCGTCGGTCCCCTCCTTGAAGGCGAGTCCGAGGACCCCGACGCGCCGACCCGGCAGGCCGCCGAGCACCAGCTCGAGGCGGTGGGCGACGGACCGGCGGGCATGGGTGTTCTGGGCCTCCGCCGCCGCGGCGAGCGTGGTGCGGGTGCCGGCCACCTCGCCGAGGGCGATGAAGCCGGCGACGTCCTTTGGCAGGCAGGACCCGCCGTAGCCGGGACCGGGACGGAGGAACTCGGGGCCGACCCGATGGTCGGCGCCGACGCTCGCCAGCACCGGGCCCGCCTCGGTGCCGAGGGCGTCGCAGAGCTGGGCCACCTCGTTGGCGAACGAGATCTTGATGGCGAGGAAGGTGTTGGCGGCGTACTTCGCCAGCTCGGCGCCGCGTCGGTCGCAGAGGACGACCCGCGGGCCAGCCGGGTAGAGGTCGGCCACCAGCCGTGCCACGTCGGGGTCCTCGGCGCCGACCACCACCCGGTCGGGGGACAAGAAGTCCTCGACGGCCCGCGACTCGCGGAGGAACTCGGGGCTCGAGGCGACCGTGATGTGGACGCCGGGGCCGGCCTCCTCGGCACAGATCAGCTCGAGCGCCTCGCACGAGCCCGGCGGCACCGTGCTCTTGACCACCACCACCAGGTCGCTCGAGGCCGTCCTCGCCAGGGAGCGGGCGGCGTCGGCGAGGAAGCTCAGGTCCGGCTCGCCCGACGGCTGCGGGGGCGTGCCCACGCAGAGGAACGCGACCGCCGCGCCCACGAGGGCCGACCCCACGTCCTCGGTGAACCGGAGGCGGCCGGCGGCCCGCCCGGCGGCGACCAGCTCGGCCAGGCCGGGCTCGTGGATGGGGATCCCGCCCGACTGCAAGACGGCCAGCCGGTCGGCGTCGCACTCGACGCAGGTGACGTCGTGCCCGAGGTGGGCGAAGCACGCTGCCGCGGTGAGGCCGACGTACCCGGCCCCGACCACGCACAGCCGACGACCGTCGCCGGCGAGCCGGGACGTCTCGACGACGCCCGGCATCTCAGGCACCACCCGGCATGGCGGCCACGACTCCGGCGAGGTCGG
>JAKAOD010000117.1 GCA_021823365.1 Actinomycetes bacterium
CGGACGAGGCGGACGAGGCGCCGGGCGCGGCGACCGCGGCGGCGGCGACCGTCGGCGTCGCCATCGACACGACCACCACGACCGTGCCCGCCACTGCGCGACTCGACGCCGCGCTCGATGCGCTGGCGCAGGCGGGGGGCAGGTGGGTCACCGTCACCTCCGCTCGCCGAGTGGTCGGGATCCTCTCGATCTCCGACCTCGCCCGTGCCTTCCACAGGGCCCTCTCCTCCTCCACCAGCCAGATCGCCGCGATCTCGCCCGGCGTGCTCGCGATCGAAGAGCGCGTGGGGGCCGGCTCCCCCGTCGCCGGCGTGCCGCTCGGGTCAGCGGGACTGCCCCCGGGATGCATCGTCGTGTCCATTCGACGCGGGGAGCGCACGCTGTTCCCGACCGGGTCGACCACGCTCGAGCACGGGGACCTCGTCAGTGCCCTGGCCAGCCCTACCGCCGCAGAGGAGGCCAGGCGGATGATCCGCGGCACGGACCAGCCGAAGCCGCCGGCGGTCGAGCGCGGTGGCAGGTTGGTGTGAGACGCTCGTGCCGTGTCGCCACCCTGGTTGTGGACCCTGGGCGAAGTCCGGTGCCACGAGCGCGAGGCGACGGCAGCGAAGCAGCCTGCCGAACCGGAGATGAAGAGGACGCACGCGGCTCCGAGCGCGGCATGAGCGACCGGGACGACGCGCGCGGGCCTCTCTCCGGGCGTCGCCTCTACCTGTGCACGCCGGACCGGCCCGACCTCGCGCGGTTCGTCGAGCGTTGCGTCGCGGGCGGCGTCGACGTCGTCCAGCTGCGGGACAAGACGCTCGAGGCGCGACCGCTGCTGCGGCGTGCCACGCTTCTCCGGGGCGTGTGCTCGGAGCTCGGCGTCCCGTTCATCCTGAACGACCGCCCGGACCTCGCGCTCGAAGCGGGTGCCGACGGCGTGCACGTCGGCCAGGACGACGCACCGCCCTCGCTCGCGCGCCGGATCCTCGGGCCCTTCGCGATCGTCGGGCTGTCGACCCACGCCCCCGAGGAGTTGGACCTCGCCGAGCTCGAGCCGGTGGACTACGTCTCGGCAGGACCCGTCGTCGAGACGCCCACCAAGCCGGGGCGACCCGGCACGGGCATCGAGTACGCGGCGCTCGCGGTCGCCCGCGCCGCCGCCGTCCGCCGTCCCGTCTTCGTCACCGGCGGCGTCACCCCGTCCTCGGTCCCCGGGCTCGCGGCCGCGGGCGTGCGCCACTTCGTGGCGGTGCGCTGGCTGACCGAAGCCCACGACCCCGAAGCTGCCGCGAGAGCGTTGCGGAGCGCCATCGAGGATGCGCTCGCCGGCGACCGGCGCCGACCGGTTCAGCGGTGACGCTCGATCCAACCCACCAGCGTCGCCACCACACGCGGGTCGGCCCTCAGCCAATGGCCGGCAGCCGGCACGATACGGAGGTCCGCCGGCCCCTCGGTCGCCGCATCCGCGATCGCCCGCGCGGCAGCGACGGGCACCTCGTCGTCGTCGGAGCCGTGGATCACGAGCAGCGGGCGGCTGCCGAGATGCGCCGCCGCGTCGAGCGGCGCGAGCGCGACGATGTCCTTCGTCCATGCATCGAGGTCGGCGGGGAATCCCGGGGTCGAGATGACCCCGCTCCTCCTGCACCGGTCGAGCACCTTGTCGTGGTTCGAGACCCACGCGGTCAGGTCGGCGGGGCCCGCGATCGACGCGACGCCGCGGACTCGGGGGTCTTCGACGGCGGCGCGCAGCGCCACCGCACCCCCGAACCCGAAGCCGATGAGCCACAGGTGACCGTCCGGTCCCGCTTCGTGGTCCGCGACCGCGGCGAGATCCTCGAGCCACCCGTTCGCGGAGAAGTCGCCGCCGGAGCCGCTCGTGCCTCTCAGCATCGGAACCACCACGCGGCAGGCGCACTCCTGCGCGAGACGGTCCGCCAGCGGCGGGTAGCCGTTGCCCGCTTCGGTCCCTCGATCGGGCTCTCGTGGGAGCTCGTGGCAGAGCACGACGGTGCCCCAGTGGGACGCCCCGCCGGCGGCGGGGGTGGCGTAGACCCGCACCACGCCCGCACCTCCTTCGACGACGCGCCAGTGGCCCGGCACCTCAGATGCCGATGTGCTGGGCCAGCAGCTCGCGGTGGTACGTGGGATCGCCGAAGAGGAGCTCGGAGGACTTGGCCCGCTTGAAGTACAGGTGGGCGTCGTGCTCCCAGGTGAAGCCGATCCCGCCGTGTATCTGGATGTTCTCCGCGGCGGCATGGAAGTACGTCTCGGAGCAGTACGACTTGGCGAGGCTCGCGGCGAGCGGGAGATCGTCGCTGTCCTCGGCTGCTGCCCACGCCGCGTAGTAGGCGGCCGACCGCGCGGATTCGACCTCGCAGAGCAGGTCGGCGCACTTGTGCTTGATGGCTTGGAAGCTGCCGATCGGCCGCCCGAACTGGATCCGCGTCCTGGCGTGCTCGACCGAGCTGTCGAGGCAGTGCTGGGCACCCCCGACCTGCTCGGCCGCGAGCGCCACCGCGGCGAGCTGGAGCGTCTTTTCGAGGCCCGGACCTACCTCGCCGGGGACGCCGACCGGTACCGCGGGGGTCCGCGCGAACTGAAGGCGCGCCTGCTTGCGGGTCTGGTCCAACGTGAGCAGCGGCGTGCGGACGACCCCTGGGGCACCTTCTTGGACCGCGAAGAGCCCGAGCCCACCCGCCGAACGGGCCACCACGAGGACGAGTGTCGCCACGTGGCCGTCCAGGACGAAGCTCTTGTGACCCTCGAGGACCCAGCCGTCGCCGGTGCGCCGCGCCTCGAGCTCGACCGCGTCGAGGTCCCAGCGGCCCGAGTCCTCGGCGAGCGCCAGGGTCGCGATCGACGCGCCCGACGCGATCCCCGGGAGCCAGCGCTCCTTCGCCTCGTCGTCCCCCGAGTTGAGCAGCGCGTGGGCGCCGAGGACCGCAGAGGAGAAGAAGGGCGCGCACAGAAGCGCCGCCCCCATCTCCTCCAGGACGACCGCGAGCTCGACGAATCCGAACCCCGCGCCGCCGTGGTGCTCTGGGATCGCGAGCGACTGGAGGCCGAGCTGCTCCGCCATCTGCTGCCAGACAGCCGGGTCGTACCCCTCGGGCGTCGCCATGAGCCTTCGGACTTCCCCGTCCGGCGACTTGTCGGCGAGGAAGCGGCGCACGGCCCTGCGGAGCTCCTCTTGCTCCTCGCTGAACGCGAAGTCCATCGGGCTGAGGTCTACCACGGCCGAACCTGGGGGGTGAGGTGCTCCGCCAGCCGCCCCGGCCGATCCGGACATGAGTCGTGTGCTCGCGGGTGTGCACCGGCCAGAGACTGGCGCCGTCCGGCTCGACGGTGCAGACGCCACACTGCGTGCGACCCAGCGTGCACCTCTGGTTCTGACGGTGCGGAAGCCACCGGGCTGCCTGGGACCCAACGTGCACCTCTGGTTCTGACGCGAACCTGGCGGAGTGCCCGGGCCGCCGCGGACCGAACGGAGCGCCGCTCCACTGGCGAGCGAGGTGGCGAACGTGCGAAGGTCGGCGCGCCCGAGGTGCAACCTGAAGGCGCTTGCCGCCCTTGCTGAAGCGGTGACGCTGGTCCGGCCGTGGAGCTGCGCCGGAAGCGTAGGGTCGGCTGAGCCACACGAAGGAGGTGGGATGCGCGACGAGGTGTACTTCATCGACACGACGTTCCGCGACGGCGCCCAGAGCCTGTGGGCGATGGGGATGCGCCACGGGATGATGGAGCCGATCGCCGCCGACATGGATGCCGCCGGGTTCTTCGCGATCGAGGTGACGTCGAACGGGATCTTCTTCAAGAAGATGATCCGCGACCTGAAGGAGGACCCTTGGCTCACGCAGAGGATGCTGGCCGAGAAGATGCCGCGAACCCTCAAGACCTGCATGGGGGCGCTCGGTTTGTCAGGTCTCGGCACGAGGGCGCCGCAGGTCGTCCAGGACCTCGCCTACCGGATGGTCGCCGACATCATGTCGCCCTACCGGGTGCAGATCGTGTGCAATACGGCGGACCAGCTCGACAGGATGTTGCCGACGGAGATGCCCAAGATGCGCTCCTATGGCTTTCGCATCGCGCTCGCCCTCTCCTTCACGATCTCGCCGCGCCACACCGACGAGCTTCTTGCCGACCAGGCGCGCCGCGCCGCGGCCCTGCGTCCGGATGCGCTCTATCTGAAGGACCAGGGAGGCCTGCTCACCTCAGACCGGATCCGGGACCTCGTTCCGCTCCTGTTGCACGCGGCGGGGGGGATCCCTGTCGAGCTGCACTCGCACTGCACGACTGGTCTCGCTCCGTCGGTGTACGCCGAAGCGATGCGTCTCGGGATCCGCCACCTGCACACCGGCGTACCGCCAGCCTCTGACGGGACCGCCCAACCGTCGGTCCTCGACGTGGCCCGAACCGCCCGCGTACTCGGGCTCGATCCGGTCGTGGACGAGCCGCTGCTCGAATCCGTCTCGACCCGCCTCACCTCCTTCGCCCGGCAGGAGGGGCTTCCGCTCGGCAAGCCGACCCGCTACGACGAGTCCCAGTTCGTGCACCAGATCCCCGGAGGGGTGATCGCGAACCTGCGCTTCCAGCTCGAGCAGATCGGCATGGCGAATCGCCTCGAGGAGGTGAAGGAAGAGAGCATCCGTATCCGTGCCGAGCTCGGCTACCCGATCATGATCACCCCCTACTCCCAGCACGTCGTCACCCAGGCGGCGATCAACGTAGCGACCGGCCAGCGCTACAAGGTCGTGATCGACGACGTGATCCGCTTCGCTCAGGGCGCCTTCGGAGCGGACTCGGGCTTCGAATCGATGGACCCGCACCTGCGCGACCGCCTCTGCTCGTCGCCCAGGGCGAAGGAGCTGGAGGCGCAGCCAGGACCGATGACCGACGAGGACCTCACCTTGGAGCAGGCGAAGGCGCGCTACGGCGACGCCTCGATGAGCGACGAGGAGGTCGTGCTGCGCGCCCTCATGGCCGGCGGCAGCGAGGTCGAGGCGATGCGTATGGCGGGGCCGCCGCGCCGCTACCTGGGCGCCGGTCTGCCGCTGCTCAGGCTCCTCTCCGAGCTCGGCAAGCACCGCGAGGTTCGCTACGTCCGCATCGAGCGCGGTGGCGAGCGCCTGTTCGCCGAGCGCCGCGGGACGGCCGATCCCAAGGGGGCACAGGGTGAGTGACGACCTCAGCTCCCTCGGGGAGGAGGAGCTGGGTCGCCTGCTCCAACTGATGGAGAGCCTGGAGCGATCTCCGTTCGACTTCCTCCAGCTCGAGGTGGGCGGGTTGAAGGTGGTGCTCGGCAAGGGGAGCCCGGATCGTCACGCACACCGCCTCGGCGACCCGGCGACCCTCCCAGACGCCGGGTCGGGAGCCGCCGACGCCGACCTGCCAGCCGCCGACCCGTCCGCGACTGCGTCCTCCGCCACGGATCCGCCTGCCACCGCCGGGACGGAGAGCGCCCCCCTGCTCACCGACGAGCCCGAGCACCTGGGCGTGACCGTGGAGATCCGGGCGCCGATGATGGGCATCTTCTACGCCCAGCCCGAGCCGGGCGCTCCGCCGTACGTCAGCGTGGGAAGCACGGTGCAACCGGACACGACGGTGGCGCTGATCGAGGTGATGAAGATGTTCAACGCCGTGCGGGCGGGCGTGGAGGGGACGGTGGCTGCCGTGCTCGTCGAGAACAGCCAGCTCGTTGAGTACGGCCAGCCGCTCTTTCGCGTGTGCCCCTCATGAGGCACGGGCGGGGACGGTGACGATCTCCCGGGTGCTCGTGGCGAACCGCGGGGAGATCGCCCTGCGGGTGATCCGGGCTTGTGATGGGCTCGGGATCGAGACGGTGCTCGCCGCATCGGAGGCCGACCTGGACAGCCTCCCCGCCCGGGCGGCCGGCCGGACGGTGTGCATCGGCCCGGCGAAGTCCTCGGAGAGCTACCTGAACGTCGGAGCGATCGTCACCGCCGCGCTCGGGACCGGGGCGGACGCCGTGCATCCCGGCTACGGGTTTCTCGCGGAGTCTCCGGTGCTGGCGGAGACGTGTGAGCAGGCAGGAATCGCGTTCGTCGGCCCTACGGCCGCCCACCTCCGCCAGATGGGCAACAAGATCGAGGCGCGTCGCCTCGCCAGAGCAGCGGGGGTGCCGACGCTGCCGGGCTCCGAGCCAGTGGCGGACGCGAGGGAGGCGCGCCGCCTCGCTCAGAGGATGGGCTACCCGCTGATGCTGAAGGCGGCGGCCGGCGGCGGCGGGCGGGGGATGAAGGTCGTGCGCGAGCCCGGCGCGCTCGCAGGCGCGGTCGAGGCTGCGGCGGCCGAGGCGAGAGCGTCCTTCGGCGACCCGACGCTCTACCTCGAGCGCTACCTCCCGAACGCCCGCCACGTCGAAGTGCAGGTCCTCGGGGACGGCGAGGGCGGCGTGGTCCACGTCGGCGAGCGGGACTGCTCGCTCCAGCGCCGCCACCAGAAGCTCATCGAGGAGGCCCCCGCCCCCGGCCTCACCGCGGAGCTGCGCGACGAGCTGCGGTCGGCGGCCGTCGCGCTCGCGACCGCTATCAGCTACCGGAGCGCGGGGACGATCGAGCTGCTCGTCGACGCCGCGTCCGGGGAGTTCTTCTTCCTCGAGATGAACACCCGCATCCAGGTCGAGCATCCGGTGAGCGAGCTCGTCTCGGGGATCGACCTCGTCGAGGCGCAGCTCGCGGCAGCAGCCCGCGAGTCCCTCGAGCTCGCCCAGGAGGACGTCGTCCTGCGGGGCCACGCGATCGAATGCCGCGTGAACGCCGAGGTCCCCGAGGAGGGCTTCCGGCCGAACGCAGGGCGCATCGAGCGCTGGGATCCGCCCGAGGGCCCGAACATCCGTCTCGACACCCATTGCTACGCGGGCTACGAGATACCGGTCCACTACGACTCTTTGCTCGCGAAGCTCGTCGTCTACGGCCGGAACCGCGACGAGGCGATCGAGCGGACCAATCGTGCCCTGGGACGGTTCCGGATCGAGGGGGTCTCGACGACGCTCCCCTTTCTCCGCTTCGCCGTGGGCAGCCGGGCCTTTGCCGAGGGCCGGGTGAGCACCGAGTTGGTCGACGAAGAGCTTGCGCCGGCCTTTGCCGAGCTGGGCTCCCGCCCGAGCTCCCCTCGGGCACCCGTGTGAGCGCGTGGTGCCCGACGACGCCGTGGCCCGCGACGGGACGACGTGCAGGCACGACCAGCCGGCGGGGCTGCTCGACAGCGCGAAGGTCGAGCACCTGGGGCCGAACCTCCATCTGGCAGTCCTACGCAAGTCCGTGGCGGCGGCGGATCTCCCGCCGACCGCTGCCGGCAGCGGCACCTGGACGGGATCGCCGGATAGGTACCCTGGGGGGCGTGCCCGAGGTCGAGCGCATCTGGGAGGACGCGGCGTGCGAGCTCCACCGCGTCGTCGTCGGCCCCATGGACAACAACGTCTACGTCCTGCGGTGCCGACAGACCGGCGACGCGCTGCTCGTGGACGCGGCCAACGAGCACGAGCTCCTGCTCGATCTCTGCCGGCGTCTCGGCGTCCGGCAGGTCGTCGAGACCCACGGCCACTGGGACCACATCCAGGCCGTCCCGGCGGTGCGCGACGCCGGGTACTCCGTCTCGGTGACCGCGGCCGATGCCGGCATGCTGCCCTCCTACGACGAGCTGCTCGAAGACGACGCGGTCCTCGAGGTGGGCGAGCTGCGCGTACGTACGATCGCCACGCCGGGGCACACCCCCGGATCGATGTGCTTCCACGTGGAGGGGACTCCCCTCCTCCTCACCGGAGACACCCTGTTCCCCGGCGGTCCCGGCAACACCTCGTTCCCCGGCGGCGACTTCCCCGCCATCGTCCGGTCGATCGAGCGGCGGCTGTTCGCCCGCTTCGACGGCTCCACGCTGGTGCTCCCCGGGCACGGCGCATCGACCACGATCGGCTCGGAGTCCCCGCACCTCCAGGAGTGGATCGACCGCGGGTGGTGAGGGGGGTGAGGGGGGACGGTCGCGACCGCCGGTCGCAGCCAGCCCGTCGGACCGGGCATTGCCGCTCCGTCTGCAGTCGATATTTTCCCTACGCATGTGGTAGAAATCTGACCCGGCCGGTAGACTTCGGACGATGACCGCGCCGCTCCTCGAGATCAAAGGGCTCCGCGTGGCCGCCCGCGCCGACGGAGCCGCATCGGACGGCGCCCCACCCCTCGGCGCCCCACCCCTCGGCGCCCCACCCCTCGGCGCCCCCGACCGCACCGTGGTCCAGGAGATCCTCCGGGGGGTCGACCTCGTGATCGGGGCCGGAGAGGTTCACGCGCT
>JAKAOD010000118.1 GCA_021823365.1 Actinomycetes bacterium
CTTGTGGCGGCGCCGTCCCGCCGCTATACATGACTTGCCAGGTCAGGTTTAGGATCCGGCTCGCATACCGACGAGTGCGATCGGCGGGCGACCACGACGGTCGTGGCCCCGGTCAGCGACGACCCGACGGGACCACACGATGATCATCGACACCATGACCGCGAAGACTCCCGCAGGCACCACGGACGTCCCTCGGTCGGGCGTCGGCCTCTACACCCCGGACACCGCGAGCCTCGTCCTCGAGGACGAGGGCACCAACGCCACAGTCGTCGCCGGCAGTCTCGGCGACCTCCGCTTGGCCGAGCCGGCGACCTGACGTTCGTGCCCAGCGACCACTATCCCGTCAGCCTGCTGCTGGCCGGCCAACCTTGCCTGGTGGTCGGGGGCGGGTCGGTGGCCGTCCGCAAGGCAGAGGGACTCGCCCGGAGCAGGGCTCGGGTGACGGTCGTCGCCTCCGACATCGACCCGGCGATCGAGCTGCTTCCCGTCGCCGTCGAGCGGCGCCCCTACCGGCGAGGGGAAGCGGGCCGCTACCGGCTCGTGATCACGGCCACCGGAGTCCCCGGGGTGGATGCCTCGGTGGCCGCCGACGCCGCAGCGGCAGGCGTCTGGGTGAACTGCGCCGACGACCCCGCCCATTGCACGTTCCTGCTGCCCGCCGTCCATCGCGACGGGCCGGTGACCGTGGCCGTGTCCACCGGCGGAGCCAGCCCCGCCCTCGCCACCTGGCTCCGGCGCCAGATCGTCGGAATACTCGGCGAAGGGCTGGGAGGGCTGGCCGAGGTGTTGGAGGAGGCCCGGCGGAGGGTCCAGGCGTCCGGCCGGCCCACCGAATCGCTCGACTGGCATGGCTTCCTCGACGGTCCGCTCACGAGGCTTGCCCTGGACGGCCGACTTGACGAGGCTCGCAAGCTCCTTGACGAGGCGGTCCGCTGACCTCGGAGGACTGCAAGCCGAGCCGGGCACACTCAGACAACCATCGACGGCACCTGAGGGACCCGATTGGAGGGTTGCGGGCGATGCGCCGCAGTTGTTCGCCTGCGGCGGCGGCCTTTGCGAGCAGGCATGCGGTCCGTGGCTGCGCGGCCTCGCCGTCGCGGAGGCGGCGCCTCGGCCACCCGACCCGGCAGGGCCGGCCGGGCTTCGTGACGAGTCCGATGCGGCGATGCGAAGCAGCTCCTCACCCAGGTGAAGGCGCTGTTGCGGGCCCTGATGCACACGGTCGGCGTAGAGGACGCGCATCGAAGCTGACCGGAACGGGCTCGTGCTGGACGATGGCGGCGGCGCTCGACGCTCCGTCGCCCACCGCGAGGGCTGCCCCGGGCGCCTTGTCACCCGATCTGCGGATGAGCCCGAACTCCACGCAACAAGCTCGGGGTACTCCGCCACTCAGTGGTTGCCCGGATTCCCGAAGGTGGCCTGGTCGAGTGCCTTGATCGCCTCGAACAGGCTCTGACGCGAGCCGGAGGCGAGAGCCTGATCGGCGCCCTGCACAGCCGCCGCGTACTGGGACCAGTTGCCCGAGCCGTTGGCGAAGTCGAGAAGGCTCGTGAGCAGGTGAAGCCTCACGTCGGCAGCGAGGCGGCTCTGCTGGCTCTCGCGGTAGGAGTTCGGCGCAAGCAGGTGCTCGGCAGCTACCAGCGACGGGCTGGTGCCGGAGGCCGAGGCGAGGGCCTGGGCGAGGGGCGGGCTCAGGTAGCCAGCGATGCGGAGGTAACAGGTGAGCTGAGCGGCGGTCTGCTGGAGGTGGTGCTGGCGACCGGAGCTGGCGGGGAGGTCCGGATGGGTGGCGAGCCACTGGGCGAGGCGGAGCTGGCTGAGCCAGTAGCTCGATCCGAGCGGACGAGCCCCGAGCGGGGCGGTGACGACGACAGGGGTGGTGAGGACGGGCGCCGAGAGGGTGTCGGCGTCGGTGACCGAGGTCGTGACAAGATCCAGGCAGGCCGCCGGGAAGGTATGGGAGAAGCCGGTCGGCGAGGCGGAGTAGGGGTACCACCCCGTCGCAGGGTCGACCGGCCCGCTCGGTGTGGCGGCGGTCAGGGTCGTCGGGGAGGTCCCGTCGGCCCAGTCGGTCTGGAAGGTGAGCACCGCCTCCGGTGAGATGTGCAGGGCCGTCGCCATCCAGGTGACCGGCGTGCCGACATGGGTGAAGACGGTGCCAGCCGTGCCGATCTGGCCGCCGCCCACGCTCTCGACGACGCTCGCCCCGGCGGTCGGGGCGAGGGTGGTCCCTTTCGGGGCGACGTCGTTGACCGTCACCGAGGTGCTGTGGGACACCGATGTCCCGTCGGTCTCGGCGATTGACACGTCGATCGGCTCGGTCACAGAGGGTCTTCCGGAGGGATCGAGGACCTCGTAGGTGTGGGTCGCCGAGAAGTGGCCGCCGGGCCCGACGACGACGGTGCTCGGCGGCGTGGCGTCACCCCAGGTGATCGTCGCCGTCTCGGTCTCCCCCGGCTCGGTGGCGGCGAGTGTGCCCTGCACGGTGACCGGGGTCATCAGGTTGGCGGTCGACGGCGAGACCTTGAGGGAGGCAATGGAGAGAGGCGTGTCGAGCACGGTCACCTGGCCGGTGGCCGGGGTGACGCCGCTGACCGAGGCGGTGACCGTGTAAGGGCTGGCGGTGCTCCCGGCGGTCTCGTCGGCGTAGGTGTGGCTGGCCTGGTACTGGCCGTTCGAGACCGTCACTGTCGAGGTTGTGCCGTCACCCCAGGCGATTTGGACGGTGGTCGCCGGGCTGTTCTCGACAGAGCCCGATGCCGTCACGCCGCCCCCCTCGTCGACCCAGGTGCGATCGAGCGAGAGGGAGATCGACGGCGCGGGCGTGGGCGGGGTCGTGCAGGTGCCCGTGTTGGTTCCGCTGTAGAGGCCGTCCAGGGTGCCCTGGCTCAGGCTGTGGTCGGTGGTGCTGGTGAGCGTCGAGTCGAGGGAGGTCGGCGAGGGGCCGGTGAAGCTGACGTCGTGGCCGAGCGAGCTCACCTGGATGCTCGTCGGGGACTGAGTCCCCTTGACGTAGCTCACTGTCGTCATGGCGCAGGTGATGGAGGTGGGCGCGGCCGGGTCGACGGCGTGAATCCGCCGGACCAGCTGGCCCGGGCGGGCACCGGGCGGCACGGAGAGCCCGGCGGTGTCGAGTTGGGCCTTGACCGACGGATCGGCAAAGAGGTGGCGCGCCGAGGCGACCACGTCGGAGAAGGGCTGCGTGCAGAGCGGGGTGCCCTCGATGGCCGGGTCGGAGGAGCACAGCCCCTTGATGGTGAAGCTCGGCACGATCGTGACGCAGCCGAGGAGTCCACAGGGCCTCCAGCCGGGGAAGTCGTAGCCGTCGAGGGCGTACTGGAAGATGGCGGTGGTCGGGATGTCGAGCCAGCCGAAGCCCGACTTGTTGAGGCCAGCGTTGACGCTGTTGACCCTCGAGGCGACCTGCTGGTAGAAGGAGAAGACCTTCTGCCAGGCCGGAGGTCCACCGCTGCCGAGGAATTGGAAGCCGGACTGGATGTCGCTCACCATCTGGTCGGCGCTGCCGGCGACGTAGGTCTGGTACCAGGCCGAAGTCGCCGTCGTGGCGGTGTGGACGGCCCCGGTGATGTGGGCGCCGGCCGTCTGGAACGCGGCCGAGGCCGTGTTGAACCAGTCGGTGAGGTTGAAGCCGGGATTGCTCAGGTCGAGGGACCCGGTGGCGTTCACACTGCCACTCAGGCCGCCCACGTCGATGGACCCGGAGAGGTGGAGCTTCTGGGTGCCGACGTCCAAGGTGAGGGTGCCAGATCCCCAGACGGACGCCTGGGTGGGATCGGTGTTGTAGGTGGCCGGATCGAGGAGCTGCCCGCCGCCCGAGATGTCGACCTGGACCGTGGTGGCGTTGATGGTGAAGCTCAGGTTGGTCGGCTGGAAGCTGAGCGGGCCGGCGGACCAGCCCGAAAGATGACCCTCCCCGGTGATCCCACTCGAGCTGATCGAGAGGAAGACGCTGGCGAGACAGGAGCTCGAGTCGCTCGAGCAGACCGAGCTGCGTGAGGGAGGGCTGCAGTCCGAGATCTGGCCGGTCGGGGCCGTGCCAGCGACGGCGGTGGCGCCCGAATTGGTGAGGACGAGGTCACCCGAGAGGTAGAGACCCTGGGAGAGGCAGAGCTGGGCATTGCTCACCGAGGAGTAGGAGAAGTAGAGGTTCCGGAGGGCAAGCGGGGGAAGGGAGCTCGTCGAGACGTCCTTGCCGCTCACCTCGTTGTAGAGGTCGACTAGGTCGGCCATGGTGATTCCGCGGTGGCTGCCGATCGCGAACCCGAGGAGGTTCACGTACGGCGGGGTGCCCTGCACAGCGAGGTCGACGGAGACCCCGAGGTCGGTCGAGCCGATCGTCACCGCCCCGTGCGCCCCGAGGGTGAGCGAGCCCCCGCCGCTCGAGCTGAGGCCGATCTGGAGGACGAGATCGTTGATGGTGAGGAACGAGGCCGGGTCGGGCAGGGTCCAGCCGCTCGTCGCGTTGCCGCCGGTGAGCTGCGCGGTGAGGCTGACCGAGGCGGACCCGCTCGAGGCCCCGATGGAGCCGGTGACCGACACATCCAGGCAGACGTCGCCCGATGGAAGCGAGCTCTGAAGGCCCTGGGGGCAGGTTTGCTTGCCCCCCTGGCCTGGCGCGAACAGCTCCATGTCCCCGCCGGCGCTGACCGAGAAGCTGCCCTTGGCCTCCGAGATCGAGAAGTGGAGCCTCACCTGTTGGATCGGCCCGGCCGAGATGGTGATCGTCGGGAGGTGGACCGTGAGGCTGGTGGTCGTGCCGCCGAACAGAGGGATGTGACCGTCGATCACGACCGGCCCGGTCAGCAGGTTGGTGCAGGCGGTCCCCGAGACCTTGAGCAGCCCGCAGAGGCCCGTCTGGATGGAGCCCGGCAACGTGACGCTCGCCGAAAGGTCCACTCCCCGGCGCATCTTCAAGGTGAACGAGCAGTTCGGGTCGCTCGAAGCACAGAGGAGGGGCTGGAAGTAGGCGAGGCTCGGCGCGTCGAGCTGGCTCGAGGGGATCGACAGGTCGGCGGTGGAGACGACGAGAGCGAGGCTCGGGAGGGTGAAGTTGGGCTTGAGAGTCGAGCCGAGGAGGTCGTCCAAGGTGAGGTTTGTCGAGGTGGGTCGGACGGCCACGAGCAGCGAGCTGGACGAGCCGACCTGGGCGCGAACGAGGATGTCGGCGCTGTAGGAGCCCGAGCCGAGCGTGACCGAGGCCGTCCCCTGCACGGCGATCGTGACTGAGCCGGTGCCAGGGACCTCAAGGGCGACGTCGAGCCCGGACACCTGGAGGTCGGGGGTGCCGGAGGGGAAGCTCGGCAGGCCCATGTCGCCGGCCAGGGTGGCAGCGTCCAAGGTGGCCGACGTCGTGAGCCCGACGCTGAGGCCGCTGCCGGAGCCGAGTCTCGCAGAGACAGTGAAGCTGGACCCGTCGACCGTGGCCTTCGCGTCGAGGCTCGCTGCCGTCGTGGCGCCGACTGACCAGCTGACGGTGGTGCTGTCGAGGGTCAGCCAGCTCTGGCCGAAGGCCTTGGTCACCTTCCCGAGCGAAGCGTCCATGGCCACGGTCACCCCGCCTGAGGCTTTGGTGATGGAGAGGTCGGCGGTCACCGGCACCTGGCCAGACCGCGGGAGCGTCACGTAGGCGGAGCCGCTGGCGCTCGCCGTCCAGGTGCCGGAGCCGCCCTTGATCGAGAGGGTGAGCGCGCTCAGGCTGAGCCAGCTCGGGGTCGACACGGTCGGGGTGACCGAGGCGGAGAGATCAAGACCGACGCTCACCGAAGGCGCCGAGGAGAGGCTGAAGCTGGCCGACTCTGTGAGGGCCCCCTCTAGGGTTACGCCGCTCGGGCTGACGCCGAGGTCCGTGAGGCCGGTCGCTACGGCTCCGCTCGCGGCGAGCGCGCCCCGGAAGCTGAGCCCGGACCCGGCGACCGAGAGGTTGTGCCCGAGGAAGCTCGCGGCCGAGCCGGGAAGCGTGGCGGTGTCGAGCGTGGTGCCCGAAGAGGAGGTGGTGAACGCGAGGAGCGCGCTCGAGAGCTGCACGCCGGGCCCGGGCGAGCCGGCCGAGACCAGGCTCGAGAGGCCGACGTCTCGAAAGCTGAGGACGACGGAGAAGGTCGGGCTCGTCGCCGTCGCCGACGACCAGCTCCCGACGACGAGGAGGCCGGCCGGCTGGCCGAGCACGTTCGTCGCCCCCGAGGCGCCCTGGAGGGTGAGCGTCGTGCAGCCGCTCGTCGCGCTGGAGGGCTCGGTCGCAAGGGAGAGTTGGCTGGCATCGAGCTGGGCAAAGCTGCTCGGGCCGATCGGCAGACTCACCGTTGTGGTCCCGGCGTCGGCCTCGAGAGCAGAGGCAACCGCCGAGCAGGTCATCGAAGTGACGTTCACCAAGGTGGTGCCGCTGGCGGTGACACCCGGGCCGGTGACGTCGGCGCTCAAGGTCGCGGTCGCCTGGGCACGGCCGACAAGCAAGAGGAGGGCGACGGCTATCCCCGCGAGAAGCCCAGCGGCGACCACGAGCATCAAGGCGAGCGGGGCCCGTGGTCGACGCGCCTTACCCGAGCCGAGATGCGCCGTTGTGCCAACCTGAGCTGCCGCCGAACTCTCGCCCCCTGCCGTGCCGTCCACTCGGCTGCTCCCCCATCTGCTGCTCCCCAGATGGCGACCGCCGTCCCCAGCTTCGGTCGCCACTGCACTGCCCTTCGATACCTAGCAGCGACAAGCCCAGGCTGTCAACACCGGGCCCGGACGTTGGCGACGACAGGTGGACGATGTGTTTGACATAGCGCCTTCGGACCGAGGCCAGGTCAAGAGGTATGTGCCGTCTCCGAGCACCAGCTCCATCGGCACACATGCCAACGTGTCGAAACCTGGCACCGCCCAGATGAGTCCGAGGTTCTGATGACATGGAGCTCCACAGCCACCAGGCAGACCTTGCATGACTACCTTGAGTACTCCGGGCGGGTGTGGTGAAAGGTGGTAAGCGTCTATCCATGTGACCTGACTTGGGTTTGATCACGCGCCAGAAGTCGGGCTTGCACGTGTCGAACGGCCGATGGTCACTATGGCCAGTAGGAGTCTCCTTGCTCGCGAGCCGCGCACCACGTTGACCGGTCTTACTCCTACCATTGGTGGTATCGATGCTGGGAACGCCTTCCCGCGGCGCCCCCTTTCTGAGCCATTCTCATGCCCACGAGCTCGATGATTCCGGTCTGTACAGTTCATCGGCGAAGGAGCGCCTTTTGTGGCTCTACGCAACGAGACGTGGGTGACGCCCTCAGATTCTCGCAGTAGTCGGAGTGTCCCATTGGACTCCTGAGTGGAGCAAGGGGCGCATCCGGTAGTTCTCGAATCTATGCATGCCATGGCCGATCAACCGGTCCCGAGCAGATGTCGATCCCGCCCGCCGTTTCGCTGTCCGGTCTCGACCCGACGAGGGTGGTGTTGGAGGTCGGATGCGACTCGAGGTGACGCGCTGCCTCGCCCGTCCAAGCGCGGACCTCGGCGTCTCTCAAAGAGCAACGAGATCGGCCGACTGAGCCCCGACGCGTTGGCGAACTTCGGTGCGGGGAGGTAGTTGTCGGCCTGCTCACAGATGTTGAGGTACGGACACGGTCCTGGGACTGGGTGGTGAGCGCAGCGTCATGCGCGACGCGGGTATTCACCATCTCGACTTCCAGCCAGGCGACGCGATCTGGCGTGATGGGCCGGTTGGACCTCGAAGACATTCCTTGATGGTGGCCGGCGCGGTCATGTTGACTCTTGACTGTCCCTCCAGAGCCGTCGGGTCCGGCACAAAGGCTCGTCTCTGTACCCGCGGCGCCCGAGCGCGGCGCGCTGGGTGTGTCGGCGGACGTCGTAAGGGCTTCATTGGCGAGCTTCACCTGTGAAAATGGTCCACCGTGACCGTGACGTCGGCCAGGACCGCGAGGACGCCTTTCAGGTACCGGGCGTGGGGGTCGATGGCAACCGCCTCGACCCGCTGGCGCCAGGAGGCTTTGGCCTGGCAGAGCCAGTAGGCCACGTCTCCCGGTTCCTTCCCCACACGTCGAGTAGCTGGGCGCCTCTGACGTCGACAGATCTCGTCGCGTACAAGCTGTGGTGGTCCTTGTTCGCAGCGAGCACCTCGTGCTCGTCGATGTCGAGCGCCCGGATGCTCGCGACGCGGCCGGGATCCTCGACGAGGGGCTCCCCGTGACGTCGGAGGCAACCCATCGCCGTCGCTCACGCGAAGA
>JAKAOD010000119.1 GCA_021823365.1 Actinomycetes bacterium
CGATCCGGCCGACGGTCGAGTCCTTCGGCTCGCAGAAGAGCGGAGCACGCCTCTTGCTCGCGCCCGTCGCCGAAGCCGAGCACCTCCGCCACCTCGGCGTGCCCGAGCTCGACGAGGAGCAGCGGATCGTCCGCATCGTCGAGAAGCCGAGCCTGCCGCCCAGCAGCTACTGCGTCACCGGCCTGTACTGCTACGACCCGTCGGTGTTCTCGATCATCTCCCGGCTCGAGCCCTCGGCGCGGGGCGAGCTCGAGATCACCGACGTCAACAACCACTACATCGCCGAGGGGGCGATGGACTACGACGTGCTGGAAGGCTTCTGGGGCGACGCCGGCGAGTCGATCGACGCCTACTACGCCGTCAACGACGAGGTGCGCCGGCGCGGGGCCAACCGGGAGTGAGCTCGCCGACCGCTCGGCGCAGCCGCGGACGCTCGGGAATGCCCTCGAACAGCCAACGTGCCGCGACCCGGCGGGTGCGCGGGGCCATGCCGGCCGACGCGACCATGGCGCCGGCGCCGACCGGGGATGAGATGGCGGCGGCGATCGCCGCCGACACGCGGTGCTCCGGGATGATCGTGCGCCGCATAGCGGTGGCGTAGCTCCGTGCGACGGCTTCGGGTCCGGTGGTGCCGTGACGGAGGATGGCGCGCGCCGCGGCGATACCGGTCTCGAGCGCCTGGCCGACCCCTTCCCCGCTGAGCGGGTCGGCGGCCCGCGCCGCGTCCCCGGCGTAGAGCACGCGACCGGCCTGACCGACGAGCTCCGCGACGGCCGTGCCCGCCGGGATCGGCCACGAGCGGGTCGGGCCCTCGAGCTCGGCCGCAGGTCCGACGAGCGAGTCGAGGAATGCGCCCGACAGCTCGTCGCGCCACGCCGCCGCGAGCCGCCCGCCCGGCGAGCCCGGTGGGCGGGGTAGGCAGATCCCGACGTTCGCCGTGGCGCCGTCGAGCGGGAAGCACCAGGCGTAGCCGGGGAGGAGCAGCGGCTCGAACCAGACCCACATCCCCTCGGCTGCGACCGGCCCGATGCCCCTCACGTAGGTGCGGAAGGCGTGGAGCGGGGCACGCCGGCCTCGACGGCCCGCAGCGGCCACGCCGCCCGTCCGGCCGCCCGCGGCCGGCGCCCCGGGGGGCCCGAGGAGGGAGCGGACCTTCGAGAAGGCGCCGTCGGCGGCGACGAGGTACCTCGAGCGCAGCGCCGTCCCGTCCTGGAGCGTGCAGGCGCAGGCGGCGGCGCGGGCGGCGGCGGTCGATCCGGCGCCGACCGGCAGGCGGACGGCGACGTCTCCCACCGCCGATCCCTCCCGGAGACGGGCGCCGGCATCGCGCGCAAGGTCGGCCAGGGCGGCGTCGAGGTGCAGGCGTCGCACCACCGCAGCCGAGCTCCGTCGTCCTCGCGCCGGAGCGGCGTCAGGCACCCGGGAGGTCGGGAGCTCGACGACCCGCCCCGCGGGCGAGCGAACCCACATGCGGCTCACCTCTCGGAACGACCGCAGCGCGCCGACGTCGAGGCCGAGCTGCCCGAGCCGCTCGAGCGCCCGGCCCGTGAGGCCGTCGCCGCAGCACTTGTCCCGCGGGAAGCGAGCGCGGTCGACGAGCACGACGTCGAGCCCGCCCCGTGCGAGCACCGTCGCGGCGGAGCTGCCCGCTGGCCCGGCGCCGACGACGACGACGTCGGCCTCGATCTCGTCGCTCACCGAGTGCCCGTGCCGGCGCGTCCGGCCGTCGACGGCGCCGAGAAGGCGGCGTGGAGCGCCTCGGCGAGCGTCGGGTGCACGAATCGGTAGCCGCTGTGCCCGAGCACCGCCGGCACGACCCTCTGGCTGGCGAGGAGCAGCTCGCCCGCCGCCTCGTCGCCGGCGAGAAGGCGCAGGGCGGCGGCGGGGACGGAGAGGCGAGCCCGGCGTCCGAGCGCCGACGCGATCCCGGCGGCGAGCTCGCCGTTGCGCGCCGGTGCCGGCGAGGTCGCGTTGCACGGCCCGGCCAAGTCCGGCGCCGTCGCGACGTGGAGGAGCGCGCCGACGGCGTCCTCCAGCGAGATCCAGCTCGACCACTGGCACCCGGACCCGAGCCGGGCGCCGAGACCCGCCCGGCTGATCGGCGCGAGCAAGCGCAGGAGGCCGCCGCCGGGGCCGAGCACGAGGCCGGCGCGGACGTTCACGACGCGGGCACCTGCGTCGGCCGCGGGCGTTGCCGCCGCCTCCCACGCCCTGCAGATCTCGGCCAGGGTGCCGCCCCCCGGAGCGCTCTGCTCGTCCAGGAGCTCCTCGCCGCGATCCCCGTAGTAGCCGACGGCCGACATCACGACGAGCACCGGTTGCCGGCCCGGCAACGCCGCGACGGCTCGGGCGACGACGTCCGTGGTCGCTACCCGGCTGGCGCGGATCCGCTCCCGCTTCGCGGCGCTCCAGCGCCACGGCGTGATCGGCTCGCCGGCGAGGTGGAACACGACGTCGACCTCGCCGAGCGCGACGCCGCAGCGGGGCTCGACGAGGCGGCGACCCTCGAGGTCCAAGGCCGCGTCCGCGGGGCGCGGATCACGCCGCACGAGCCGGGTGACCTCGTGGCCCTCGGATGTGAGCCGGGCGACGAGGGCGCTTCCGAGGAAGCCCGACGCCCCGCTGACCATCGCTCTCATGTCGAGCCGGCTCGCCGCCAGCGCAGGTACCCGACCATCAGGTCGTCCAGGTCGCCGTCGAGCACGGCGTCGACGTTGCCGGTCTCGACCTCGCTCCTGAGGTCCTTGACGAGCTGGTACGGCGCGAGCACGTAGGAGCGGATCTGGTTGCCCCACTCGACCTTGGCCTGGGGCCCCGTCAGCGCCGACAGCTCGGCCCGGCGCTCCTCCCGCTGCACCTCGGCCAGCTTGGCGGCGAGGATCTGGAGCGCCTTGGCCTTGTTCTGGTGCTGGCTGCGCTCGTTCTGCACGGCGACGACGATCCCGGTCGGGAGGTGCGTGATCCTCACTGCCGAGTCGGTGACGTTGACGTGCTGTCCGCCGGCGCCGGAGGAGCGGTAGGTATCGATCCGCAGCTCCTTCTCGTCGATCTCCACCTCCCCGGAGAGATCCTCGAGGAACGGCGCGACCTCGAGAGAGGCGAAGCTCGTCTGGCGACGGTGCTGGGAGTCGAACGGCGACATGCGGACGAGGCGGTGCACGCCGCGCTCGGCGGCGAGCAGGCCGTAGGCGAAGCGTCCCCGCACGATGAAGGTCGCCGAGAGGATCCCGGCCTCCTGGCCGGGCGAGACCTCGTCGAGCTCGACCTCGAACCCGCGGCGCTCGGCCCACCGGAGGTACATCCGCAAGAGCATCTCCGCCCAGTCCTGGGCGTCGGTCCCGCCGGCGCCGGCGTGGATCTCGGCCACGGCGTCCCGCTCGTCGTGCTCCCCCGCGAACAGGCTGCGCAGCTCGAGGTCCGACAGCTCGCGCTCGATCCCTCCGGCCGCCTCCTCGAGCTCGTCGGCGAGCCCGGCCAGCTCCTCGGCGCCCTCCTCGGTCGCCAGCTCGTGCAGCCCGACGGCATCGTCGAGCTTGCGCCCGAGGTCCTCGAGGCGCTCCACGTCGCTCTTCGCCCGCCCGTAGGCGGCGGTCACCTCCCGGGCACGTTCGGCGTCGGTCCAGAGGTCCGGCGCCGCGACCTCGAGCTCGAGCCGTGCGAGCTGGTCCCTGATCTCGTCAAGGTGGAGGTAGCCGGCGGCGGCAGCGAAGCGGCGTCGCAGGTCGGCGAGGCGCTCGCCGACCTCGGGGCGGTCGTCGCCCCTGCCAGCCGGCGCGCCCGAGAGGCTCACGGGCACCGGCAGCTACTCCGCGCCGTGACAGAGCTTGTACTTCTTGCCGCTCCCGCACCAGCACTGGTCGTTGCGGCCGACCTTGCGAGGAAGGGCGCCCGGGCGCGACGCCCCGGCGAGCGGTGCCCGCGAGAACGCTGCTCCGCCCGGGGCACGCCCGGGCGGCGGCGCAGGCGCGCCCGCCGGCAGGGTCGAGCGCTGCGGGCCGGGGCGCGCCGGCGCAGGCGTCTCGCTCGGTGCCGCCGGCGGGCCACCTTGCGGAGCGACGGCTGGAGCAGGGGACGGTGCGCCGCCGGCAGGACCGGGAACCTGCCCGGCGAGCGGGGCGGCGCCAATCGCCGGAGCCGCCGGGAACCCTCGGGCCGCGGCGCCCGCCGCGGCCACGTCGAAGCCGACGGCCGGTTCGGCCGCCGCCTCGAAGCTCGCCTGGGTGAAATCGGGCGCCGCTTCCTGCTCGACGAGGAGCTGCACGTGCATCACGTAGCGCAGGTAGTCGTCGTCGATCGCATCCATCAGCTGGCCGAACATCTCGAAGCCCTCCCGCTGCCACGCGACGAGCGGGTCGGTCTGCGCGATGCCGCGCAGGTGGATGCCTTCCCTGAGGTGGTCCATCTCCGAGAGGTGAAGGCGCCACCGGGCGTCGATGATCTGCAGCATCACCTGGCGCTCGATCTGGCGTGCGGTCTCAGGCCCTCCCGGCATCTCCTCGTCGCGCTGCTCGTAACGCTCGATCGCGTCTGCGACGACGCTGTCCACGATCTGCTCGATGCTCTCGGCCTGCTCCAGGTCGGCGACGGTGAACTCCGACGGGTAGTACTGGGCGAGCTCGCTCACGAGGCGCTCGAGATCCCACTCCTCGGCGAAGTCGGTGGGGCACGCGGCGCGGACGACCGCCTCGAGCGTCGAGGAGAGCAGCGAGACCGTGTACTCACGCATGTCCTCGCCGTCGAGGATCTCGAGGCGGCGCTCGTAGATCACCTTGCGCTGCTCGTTCATCACCTCGTCGTACTTGAGGACGTCCTTGCGGATCTCGGCGTTGCGCTGCTCCACCGTGTTCTGCGCGCGCTCTATGGCGCGGGTGACCATCCGCGCCTCGATCGGCACGTCCTCGGGCAGGGCGCGGTCCATCACCCAGCTCATCGCGCCCGTGGCGAACAGCCGCATCAGCTCGTCCTCGAGCGACAGGAAGAACCGGCTCTCTCCCGGGTCACCCTGGCGCCCGGAGCGGCCGCGCAGCTGGTTGTCGATCCGCCTGCTCTCGTGACGTTCGCTGCCGAGCACGTAGAGGCCGCCCAGCTCACGAACCTGCTCCGCCTCCGCCGCGCACTCGGCCTCGAACTTCGTGAGCAGCTCGGCGGCGCGCCGCACTCCCTCCTCGCTCGCCGGATCGAGGCCCTCGGCGATCGCCGCATCGCGGGCGAGGCCCCCGGGGTTGCCCCCGAGGAGGATGTCGACGCCTCGACCTGCCATGTTCGTCGCGACCGTGACGGCGTGCAACCTGCCTGCCTGGGCGACGATCAGCGCCTCACGGGCGTGCTGCTTCGCGTTGAGCACCGTGTGGTCGATGCCGCGCTTCTCGAGCAGCCGCGAGAGATGCTCGGACTTCTCGACCGACGCCGTGCCCACGAGGATCGGCTGGCCGCGCTCGTTCCGCTCGGCGATGTCGTCGACCACCGCCTTGAACTTCGCCTCCTCGGTCTTGAAGACGAGGTCCGCACGGTCCGCCCGGATCATCGGCCTGTGGGTCGGGATCGGCACGACCTGCAGCCCGTAGGTGGAGGCAAACTCGGCGGCTTCGGTCTCGGCGGTCCCGGTCATCCCGGCGAGCTTGTCGTACATGCGGAAGTAGTTCTGAAGGGTCACCGTCGCCCAGGTGTGGTTCTCCTCCTTGATCCGGACGCGCTCCTTCGCCTCGACCGCCTGGTGCAGGCCGTCGGACCACCGGCGACCCTCGAGGACCCGCCCGGTGAACTCGTCGACGATGTGGACCTCTCCCTCCGCGACGATGTACTCCTTGTCGCGGTGGTAGAGCTCCTTCGCCTCGAGCGCCTTTCCGAGCTGGTGGACGTAGTTGACGGCGACCGCGTCGTAGAGGTTCTCGACTCCGAGCTGCCGCTCGACCTTGCCGATGCCGTCCTCGGTCGGGACGACGGTGCGCTTCTCCTCGTCGACCTCGTAGTCGTCCTCGCGCTTGAGCGTCCGGACGATGCTCGCGAACTGGTAGTAGAGCCGGGTCGAGTCGTCCGACGGGCCGCTGATGATGAGCGGGGTGCGCGCCTCGTCGATCAGGATCGAGTCGACCTCGTCGATGATCGCGTAACGGTGACCGCGCTGGACCATCTGGCTGCGGTCGACCGCCATGTTGTCGCGCAGGTAGTCGAAGCCGAGCTCGGTGTTCGTCCCGTAGGTGATGTCGGCGGCGTACGCGGCCCGCTTCGCCGACCAGTCGTCGACCTCTGAGGTGACGAGGCCGACCTCGAGACCGAGGAACCGGAAGATCTGACCCATCCACTCGGCGTCGCGGCGCGCGAGGTACTCGTTGACCGTGACGACGTGGACGCCCTTGCCCTCGAGCGCGTTGAGGTAGCTCGCGAGGGTCGACGCGATCGTCTTGCCTTCGCCGGTCTTCATCTCGGCGATCCACCCGAAGTGCAGTGCCATCCCGCCCATCAGCTGCACGTCGAAGTGCCGCTGGCCGATGGTCCGACGCGCCGTCTCCCTGACGACCGCGAAGGCCTCGACGAGCAGGTCGTTCAGCTCCTCGCCCTGGTCGAGACGCGCCCTGAGCTCCGCCGTCATGTGCGCGAGGTCCGCGTCGGGCATCGCCTCGACCTCGGGCTCGAGGTCGTTGATGAGCGGCACCACGGCGCCGAGGTTCCTGACCTTCTTCCCCTCGCCGGCGCGCAGGACCTTCGCGAAGACGCTCACGACGGGACAGTCTAGGTCGGGGCCTCCCGAGCCCTTCGTCGCCGCGGGCGCTCCTCGTCGCCTGCCGGTCGCATGGAACGGTCCCCGCTCGTCTTCGACCGCCGCGACGCCTCCGAGCGCTGCGACGGCGCGGCTGAGCGGAGCTCGAGCCCGCGGGCGAGCACCCGGCGGGCGGCAACGACGTCGGCAGCACGCGGCCCGCTGCCGTCGCCGGGCACCTCGAGGACGGCTGGAACCCGAGACAGGGCCGGATGCCCGAGGAGGCAGGCGAGCCCCTCGGTGCCGATCTCGCCATCGCCGAGGTTCTCGTGGCGGTCCCGGTTGGCGCCGAAGGTCACCTTGGAGTCGTTGAGGTGGATGCAGCCGAGCCGTTCGAGGCCGACGGACCGGTCGATCGACCGCACGACCTCGTCGGCCGCCTGGACGCTCGAGTAGTCGATCCCGGAAGCGAACAGGTGCTGGGTGTCGAGGCAGATTCCGAGCCGGCGGTCGCCCCCGGCTCGGTCGAGGAGGGCGCGCAGCTCCTCGAAGGTCCTCCCGACCGTCCCGCCCGCGCCGGCGGCGTTCTCGAGCAGCAGCGGGCACGTCGCCCCGCCCCGACCGGTCGCCGTGCCGTCTCCCGCCGCCGGGCTGTTCCCCGCCCGCGTGCGGTCCCGCGCCGGCGCGCCGTCGGCGGCCGCCTCGCGCGCCACCCGCTGCGCCGCCTCGTCGAGCGCCCGGAGCAGCTCGTCCGCCACCTGGCCGGCGACGGCCCCGAACCCGACGCCCCGGTGGCTCCCGGCATGAAGGACCACGCCGGACGCCCCGATGGCGGTGGCGACGGCGAGACTGTCGACCAGGCAGTCGCGGGAGCGTGCGAGGAGCTCGGCGTCGGAGGTGGCGAGGTTGATCAGGTAGGTCGCATGGCAGAAGGTGGCGCGCACGGCGCCGGTCCCCTCCTGGTCGCGCCGGTAGGCGGCGAGCTCGTCCGCACCGTGCGGCGGGCTGCGCCACGCCCGCGGGCTCCTGGTGAAGATCTGGACGACGTCGGCGCCGATCGACGCGCCGCGCTCGAGGGCCGTGCGAAGCCCGCCCGACGTGCTGACGTGGGCGCCGATCAACACGCCGGTGGACAGTACCCGAGCATGGGCGCTCCGTCGGCGGTGGCGGACGCGTAGCCTTGCGACGTGGCGCGGAAGTTCTTCGTTCGCACGTTCGGCTGCCAGATGAACGAGCACGACTCTCGGCGCATCGCCGCCGACCTCGTGGCCGCGGGTCTCGAGCAGGCCGTCGACCTCGAGTCCGCCGACGTCGTCGTGCTCAACACCTGCTGCATCCGCGAGAACGCCGACAACAAGCTGTACGGGCATCTCGGGCACCTCAAGTCGCTCCGAGAGCGGCGAACCGATCTGCAGATCGCCGTCGGCGGGTGCCTCGCCCAGCGGGAGGGCGAGCTGCTCCTGCGGCGCGCGCCGCACGTTGACGTCGTGCTCGGCACCCACAACGTCGGGCGCGCCGTGAGCCTGCTCG
>JAKAOD010000120.1:0-5670 GCA_021823365.1 Actinomycetes bacterium
CAAAAGCACGACCAAAACGCCGACCGATAGGCGCGACGAGAAGGTCGTCTCAGCAGCAGGCTGACCGGCCCCAATGGATCCCACTTCGCGTCGTTTCCAGATACAACATAACCCTCTGGACCTCTGACGTCAACGTGCTCGAGAAGATTGGCCGCCTATGAGGGCGGATGGTTGAACAAATTGGTTGTGCAGACGGTTGGACCGATGGCTGGACCGATCGTTGGGTAGATGGCACAAAGGTCAACCAATCGACTAGCATCGTCGTCCGTGGCACCGCGATCCGAGCACGCCCCTGCGGACGGCTCCGAGCCAGGCGATGCTGTGGCGACCGCCTCCAGCCAACCGGACGGCGCGCGACGGCTCGCCGCGGCCATCCTCGAAGGGAGGCGCAGCACCTCGGACGGAGACCGCGTGCGCCTGCCGACCGAGCGGCAGCTCGCCGCGGAGCACAGAGTCTCTCGTGCGGCGGTGCGTGAGGCGATGGCCGTCCTTGCGGCTGAGGGCCGCATCTCGCGCGAGGTCGGGCGCGGGACGTTCCTGCTCCACGGATTGGAAACGCCGCGTGATGACGGTCCGGACGACGCGGGCGCCGTTGCACTCGATGCCGGGAACATCAGTCCTGCGGACGTTCTCGCTGCCCGGCGTCTGATCGAGCCTGAGCTGCTCCGGCTCGTCGTGGTGCGCGCAACCGAGCGCGACCTCGTCGAGATCGACCGGGCTCTCGCAAGTGGTGCGACCGCAACGACGACGGACGAATTCGAATACTGGGACCTCGCCTTTCACCGCGCCATCGCCGTCGCGAGCCACAATCCCTTGTTGGTCCGCATCTACGGCTCGATCGAGGTCGCCCGCCGTGACGAGATCTGGGGCAACCTGAAGCGTCGCGGGGACTCCGCCGAGCGCAGGGCGGCCCGGCACTCCGAGCACGTGAAGATCGCCGAGGCACTGCGGTCGCGTGAGTTGATCGCGGCGACGGCCGCGATGGACGACCACCTGGGGCGCGTGGCCGCAGCGATGCTCGGGGAAGTTGCGTCGATGGACCTGGCACTCATACGTTCCTAGCCAAGTACCAGGCGACTCGCCATCGACAGTTCAGCGATCGCCATCGACAGATTGCCAGCTTTGCCAACCGACGGGTGCGAGGTGAGGGGATGAAAGCCGTGAACGACGACGCGACGAGCGAGGAGCGGAAGGTCTCGGGCGGTCACCTCGTGGCGCGTGCGTTGCGCAACGAGGGCGTCGACACGATCTTCACGCTGTGCGGCGGTCACATCTCGGACATCTACGACGGTTGCTTGGACGAGGGAGTCCGCATCATCGACGTCCGGCACGAACAGGTTGCCGCCCACGCGGCGGACGGCTACGCACGCATGACCGGCAAGCTGGGCTGCGCAGTCGTGACGGCGGGCCCCGGGACGACCAATGCGGTGACGGGGGTGGCGAACGCGCTCCGTGCGGAGAGCCCGATGCTCCTGATCGGCGGTCAGGCCGCGTCGACCCAGCACCGGATGGGCGGGCTCCAGGACATTCCCCACGTGGACATGCTGCGGCCTATCACGAAATTCGCTTCATCGGTGCCTGCGACGGCACGTGTCGCCGACTTCGTCGCCATGGCGGCGAGGGAGGCCTTCGCCGGGGCGTTCGGCCCCGTGTACCTCGAGATCCCCCGGGACATCCTCGACGAGAGGGTTCCCGAGCGCACGGCGCGCATTCCCGCGCCTGGGCGCTCGAGAGCCTCGACGAGAAGTTCCGGCGACCTCACCGACGTCGAGAGGCTCTCCGAGACGCTCCGTCACGCCGAGCGACCCTGCGTCCTCTTCGGCCAGCAGGTCTGGACGTGCAGGGCGACCGGCGCGGCGAGGGCGTTCGTCGAGCAGCTGGGGATCCCCGCGTACCTGAACGGGGCGGCACGTGGGACGCTCCCTCCTTCCCATCCCCTCCTCTTCCAGCTCACGAGGAAGGACGCCTTCGCCGACGCGGACGTCATCGTCGTCGTCGGTACGCCGTTCGACTTCCGCCTCCGCTACGGCGCGTCGCTCCGGGCCCCGACGGTCGCCCAGATCGACATGGGCTTTACGACCGTCGGCCGCAACCGCGACGTCGAGATCGGCCTCGTCGGCGACGTCGGCGCGATCCTGCACCTCGTCACCGAGGCGACGGTCGACGCTGTCGAGGACAAGGCACGCGCCACTCGGACCGAGTGGGTTGCACAGCTGCGCGACCGGGAGGCCTCGCTCGTCGCGGCCCGTCAACCTGCGCTCGAGACCGGGGTCAAGCCGATCCACCCCTACCGTCTCGCTCACGAGCTCGACCGCTTCCTCACGGACGAGTCGATCTTCGTCGGCGACGGCGGGGACGTCGTCACCTTCGCCGGCAACGTCGTGCGCCCGAAGGCACCCGGCTCCTGGATGGATCCCGGCCCCCTCGGGACGCTCGGTGTCGGCACGGGCTTCGCGATGGCTGCGAAGCTCGCGCACCCGGCGAAGGAGGTGGTCGCCCTCTTCGGGGACGGCTCCTTCGCGATGACCGCCTTCGACGTCCAGACCGCCCAGCGCTTCGGTCTGCCCTACATCGCCGTCGTGGGCAACAACTCTCACATGAACCAGATCCGGTGCGGGCAGATCCAGAAGTACGGCGAGGAGCGGGGCTCGGTGGCCAACTACCTCGGAGACGTGGACTTCGAGAAGTTCGCAGACGTGCTCGGTATCCACGGCGAAGCGGTGCGCGACCCCGAGGAGATCGCACCCGCCCTCGAGCGAGCCCGCCAAGCAGGTACGTGCGCGATCGTGAACGTCTGGCTCGACCCGGACGCATATGCACCTGGCACGCAGAACCAGACCATGTACAAGTGACCCTCGCGACCATCGAAGGTGACCCCGTGAACGGCCATCCCCCCAAGGCGCTCTCAGGCGTACGGGTCGTCGACATGACCCATGTCCAGTCAGGGCCGAGCTGCACCCAGCTGCTCGCATGGCTCGGTGCCGACGTCATCAAGGTCGAGTCTCCGAACGGAGGAGACGTCACCCGCGTCCAGCTCCGTGACCGTCCCGACGTCGACAGCCTCTACTTCACGATGCTGAACTCGAACAAGCGCTCGCTCACCCTCAATTTCAAGTCCTCCGGGGGAAAGCAGGTCCTCGACCGGCTCCTTTCGACGGCGGACGTCCTCGTCGAGAATTTCGGGCCCGGCGTGCTCGAGCGCAACGACCTGGGATGGGAGGAGCTCCACGCCCGCTACCCCCGCCTGGTCTACGCCTCCGTCAAGGGATTCGGACCGGGCCAGTTCGAGGACGCGAAGGCCTACGAACCGATCGCCCAGGCGATGGGGGGCTCCATGTCGACGACGGGGGACCCCGCCGGCCCCCCGACGGTGACGGGGGCCCAGATCGGCGACTCGGGAACGGGCGTCCACCTGGCGGCCGCGATCCTCGCCGCGCTCATCCAGCGCGACCGCCACACGGGGACCGGTCAGCGCGTCGTTTGCGCGATGCAGGACTCGGTCCTGAACCTGTGCCGGGTCAAGCTCCGGGACCAGCAGCGCCTCGGAGCGGGACCGCTCTCCGAGTACCCGGTGCAAAGCGAGGACGGCGCGGTGCCGCGGTCGACCAATGCCTCGGGTGGTGGCCATCCGGGGTCTGCCCTGCGCTGCGCGCCCGGCGGTCCGAACGATTACGTCTACCTGATCCTTCGACCGACCGAATGGGCGATCCTGTGCAAGGAGATGGGCCGGGAGGAGCTCGTCGACCATCCCGACTACGCGACCGCCGAACGGCGCGTGGACCGTCTGGACGACGTGTTCTCCCTGATCGAGCGCTGGACGTCGTCGATGACCAAGTGGGAGGTCTACGAGCGATTGAACGGGCTCGGCGTCCCCTGCGGCCCGGTCTTCGACACCAGAGAGCTACTCTCCGACCGATCCCTTCGGGACCGCGGGCTCATCGCCCAGGTCGATCATCCGCAGCGGGGCACGTACTTCACGGTCGGCTGTCCTCTGCAACTCTCCGACTCCCCCGTCGAGTACTCGCCCGCACCGCTCCTCGGCCAGCACACGAGAGAGCTCCTCGCAGACGAGCTCGGATTCGATGCAGAGGGGATCGCCGCGCTGGAAGCGGAGGGCGCGATCTGACCAAGGTGCCGTCGAGGCTCTAGCGCGCGGACGGCTCGACAGCGGTCAACTCGCCTCGCCCGAAGGACACGCGTGCTCCCTGCACGCCCGTCGCGTGCTCCCTGCACGCCCGTCGCGTGCCCCCTGCATGCCCGTCTCGTGCCCCCTGCATGCCCGTCGCGCTTACGCCCGCCTATCCTGCGGTCCGAACATGCGCCTCGACCGCAGAGCGTTCCTTCGCGCCGCAGCCGGCGTCGCCGCGGGCGTCGCCGTCACCGCAGGTTCCGAGACGCTCCCGGAAGTCTCGCTGTCGCCATCGAGGGGTGCCGCCCTGGCACGCGCGCTCGGCGACGATCGACCCGTGCCGTGGCACGCTCTCGCTGCTTCACTACGGGGAAGGCTCGTAAGGCCGACGAACCCCTCGTACCCGGTCGACGCCCAGGTCTACAACCAACGGTTCGACGGCCTGCTCCCGAAGGCGATCGCGTACTGCAGGACGCCACAGGACGTGCAGCGTTGCGTGGACTTCGCACGGCGTCACCGCGTCCGGGTGGCCGCCAGGAGCGGTGGCCACTCCTACGGCGGCTACTCGCTGTGCCGGGGACTGGTCGTCGACGTGACGGAGCTGTCGGCGGTCCACCTCGACGTGCGCAGGAGGGCGGCGACCGTCGGCGCGGGAGTCAGGATGATCGACCTGTACACAGCGCTGGGTGGCAAGGGACGGCTCCTTCCCGGAGCCTCGTGCCCGACCGTGGGCATCGCGGGGCTCGCGCTGGGAGGCGGCGTGAGCGTCTTCGCCCGCCGCTACGGGCTCACCTGCGACCAGCTCGAAACCCTGCGGATCGTGACTGCAGACGGCAGGATCCTCACCTGCGACCGCGAGCACCACGAAGACCTCTTCTGGGCGTGCCGAGGCGGGGGCGGGGGCAACTTCGGCGTCGTCACGTCGTTCACGTTCCGCGTGCACCCGATCCCGCCCGTCGCGCTCTTCACCTTGGAATGGCCCTGGGCCGCCGCGGCCGACGTGTTGGGCGCATGGCTCCATTGGACGACGGGCGCTCCCGACGAGATCTGGTCGAACTGCCAGCTCCTCTCCTCCGGCAGCGCCGGAGGGAAGACCGTAAAAGTGACCGGGGTCCTCTGCGGATCTGCGAGGACCCTCGTGACGCTCCTTCGCCCGCTGCGCGCCGCCGTCGCGACGGCTCCCGTCGTCGACTTCGTGGGTCCGGAGAGCTACCTCCCCGCGATGCTCGTCGAAGCAGGCTGCGAAGGAATGAGCGTCGCCGCGTGCCACCTGCCCAGCGAGAACCGGTCAGGGACGCTCAGCCGCGCCTCCTTCGGGGCCAAGTCGGGGTACGTGACCTCGATGCCTCCTGACCGAGGAATCATTGCGGCGGTAAACGCCGTCTCGTTCCTCGACCACGATGTCCCAGAGGTCGGAGGGGGAATCGTCTTCGACGCCTACGGCGGCGCAGTGAACCGGGTCGCATCTGACGCCACCGCGTTCGTGCATCGCGACGCCCTGGCGTGCGCGCAGTGGAGCTTCTTCTGGGGCACAGGCGCAC
>JAKAOD010000120.1:5680-8220 GCA_021823365.1 Actinomycetes bacterium
CGGAAGCTCGTGGCTCGCCTCGACCGGCCGCAGCCTCGCGCCCTACATCCACGGCGCCTATCAGAACTACATCGACCCCACGCTCACCGACTGGGCCCGGGCGTACTACGGGGCGAACCTCCCGAGGCTTGTCAAGGTGAAGCGAAAGGTGGACGCGGACGACTTCTTCCACTTCGCTCAGTCCATTCCGACCAGCCTCGCCTGAACCGGGTCCGGTGGTAGCATCTGGCGGGCGGTCATCGGCGGATGCGGTGGTGCGGACTTGGGCGTTTCGGCCCCGAGGGGTCGAACCACCGCGATCTGTCGAGAGTCGTGGATGACGCACGGCGAGGAGGGGCGGATGCTGACCTACAAGATCGTTGGCAACGCGATGCAGCAAGTTGTCTGCCAGGTCGAGGAAGGGCAGACCATCTACGGGGAACCGGGGAAGTTCGTCTGGAAGACGACCAACGTGAACCTGGAGACCAGGATCACCCAGCCGATCGGCAACCAAGCAGGGGCGCCGCCTGCCAAGACCGGTTTCCTGCAGAAGGCGATCGACGTCGGAAAGCGTGCGCTCGCCGGCGAGCACCTTGCCTTCCAGTACTTCACGCCGGTCGGCGGCACCGGCCTTGTCACCTTCGCAGGCGTCGTCCCTGGTGAGGTGCGAGCACTGGAGCTCGACGGCAGCGGTGGGTGGCTGACCCAACGCCACGCGTTCGTCGCAGCGGAAGCCGGAATCAACTTCGACATCGCATTCAGCGGGCTGCGCACGGGCTACCGGTCCGGACTCGGATTCGTGCTCGAGAAGTTCACCGGGACCGGAAGCGTGCTCGTCTGCGCCGCAGGCAACTTCATCGAGCTCAACCCCGCCCGCTTCGGGGGCAAGATCCAGGCACATTCGGGGTGCGTCGTCGCCTTCCAGGACCATCTCTCCTTCGGCGTCGAGCGCGTCGGCGGAACGCCCGGGCAGATGGTGATGACGGGAATCTTCGGCGGGGAAGGAATCAACCTCGTGACGCTGGAGGGTGACGGCGTCGTCTACCTCCAGTCGGTCACGATCGAGGCGCTCGCACACTCGTTGCAGGAGTTCATGGAGGCGCCTGGCGAGGAGCGCAAGGGCGGTCTCGGGGGCATGCTCGAGGGCCGCATCTGACAACTGCACCGACTACGACTGCACTGGCGCCGCACTGGCGCCGCACTGGCGCCGCACTGGCGCCGCACGGAATGTTCTGAACTGAGAGGAGGACCGACATGGGGCTGATGGACAAAGTGAAGCACCAGGCCGAGCAGGCGATCGCCAAGGCCCAGCAGGGCGTGAGCCAGGGTCAGGCGAAGATCGACCAACTCCAGGCAAAGCGCCAAGCCGACGCGCTGCTGCGCAACCTCGGAGCCGCCTACTACACGAAGGAGCGCAGCTCCGGCACGCAGGACGCCGTCGACGCGGCGATGAAGATGCTCGACGAGCACGTCGCCGCCCATGGACCTCTCGACACGTCGGCGACAAGCGATCCCGATGCCTACAACGGCGTCGCGTCCCCCCCGGCGACACCGTCGGCACCGACACCCCCGGCACCGACGACGGGCTCGGCACCTCCCGCGGGCAATTTCAGCATCGAAGACGTGTAGCCAACCACCTCGAGCGCACGACGGCAGGGGGTGCCGCCCTCGTGTCGCACGCACGGCCGGCAGACGAGCGCCGCGGTGCACCTGTTGACGACTGACGTCGAACAGCCCTCGAATAGCCCGGGGACGCGGCGCCGCTGCACGGCGGCTTCTGATGAGTGTCATCGCGTAGTCAACGCGGAGTCAACGCGGGGACAAAAGACCGGGGGCGCTCGGCTAGGATCCCCGTCTCGCGGGGCTATAGCTCAGTTGGTTAGAGCGCAGCACTGATAATGCTGAGGCCGGTGGTTCAAGTCCACCTAGCCCCACCCATCCAGGTGTGTGGTTCCGGGTGATCCTGGACAATTCCGTTCCGGGTGATGCTTGACACCTCCGGACCCGCCGATCTCCGCTGGTCACAGCCGGAGGGAGGTGGTCGAGTGCTCATGGAGCTCACGGAGATGGAACAGCGTTACGACGCCGTGCTGGGCGTCGTCCGCGACGGCTTGACGGGGAACTCGTGGAGGTGGCCGGCGCCGGTCCACGTATGCCGAGGCCAAGTAGAGCAGGCCCGTGATCACCGGGGCAGAGCTGGCTGCAGCAAGGGAGGCCAGGCCGTTGTGGCCAGTGGTGGAGATGACGACCGGCACAACGCCGACGACAAGCAGCATCACGCTGGCCTGCAGGGTCCGACGCAGTCCCCACAGAGCCAACGCCGTTGCCAGGGCGAAGACGATCACGGCCTGAACGGGACCATTGTGGTTCTCGACCGATCGCCAGCCATTCGGGTCAACGGCAGACCAGATGCTCAAGCCGACCATGACCGCGACCAACGGAGTGAAGACCCAGCCAGCCGCGTCAGGGCGAAACCAGGCGAGAAGGCGTACGACAGCAAGAGGAACGGACCAGAGCGCCACGAGCTCGACCCCTTTCCACCCACCTAGGGGCGAACGCCC
>JAKAOD010000121.1 GCA_021823365.1 Actinomycetes bacterium
CGACCTCCTTCACCATGTGGTAGCCGCCGACGTTCCCGCCGAGCTGGCCGATCGTGAGGATGATGAAGGTGGAGGCGAGCGTCAGGAACACGAACAGCACCGCCACGTTCGTCTTCGCCGCCGCGAGGCACATGTAGGTGGTGAAGATCGCCCACATGAGCAGGTAGAAGCCGATGGCGTCGTTGGCGCCTCCGGCGGTCAGGCCACCGAGCCACCAGCGGGCCAGGACGTAGTAGGAGATCCAGAACGCGCCGTAGGACGTGAAGGCGAGCGCGCCGAAGGTGTTGCGGTTGCGCACCTCCCACATGCCCGCCAGCAGCTGGGCCGTCCCGCCGTAGAGGAGCGCCAGCGGGAGCACGGCGTTGCCCGCCGCGCCGCCGATGACGCCGGCATTCACCAGGCTGAGGAGCACGGTCGTCATCGCGAAGCCCGCCAGGCCGATCGGGGCGGGGTCGGCGATGCCGGATGTCACCGTCGCCTCCACCGCCGTCGGTTTCTGTGCGGTCGACGAACCGCGCCCCGCGTCAGGGTCGCTCATCGAATTGTTCCCCCTTCTCTGTCGCACTCTGCCGCACTTGCCGGCCAACCGGTCCCCTCGCTTCCCGGCTGGCGCCAATCTGGACGCCCAACCCCCACTCGGGCGCTGGCACCTCCTCCCTTCCTGTCGGTTCCTCTCGGATCGCCCGGAGTCGGGGCGAACCTCGGTGTCGTGCCTCCGGCCCGTCCCGGGGGCCCGGCGGCACGACACGTCGCTCGGGCTGCTGCCGCCCGACCGGATCAGCCGGACGACGCCTGCCTCGCCATCGCGCGTTCGGCGATCTCCTCCACGACGGCGGCGTTCGCGAGGGTCGTCACGTCCCCGAGCTGGCGCCGCTCGGAGATGTCGCGCAGCAGCCGGCGCATGATCTCTCCCGAGCGTGTCTTCGGCAGCTCGTCGGCGAAGACGATCGACGCCGGCCGCGCGATATTGCCGATCTTCCGGGCGACATGGTCCCGCAGCTCCTCGACGAGCGCCTCGTCGCCCTCGATCACCGAGCGCAGCGTCACGAAGGCGGTGATCGCCTGGCCGGACCGGGCGTCGGAGCGGCCGACCACGGCGGCCTCGGCCACCGCAGGGTGGTCGACGAGCGCCGACTCGACCTCGAGGGTCGAGATGCGGTGCCCCGATATGTCCATCACGTCGTCGACGCGCCCGAGCAGCCAGAAGTAGCCGTCGCCGTCGCGCTTCGCGCCGTCCCCGGCGAAGTAGACCCAGCGCCCCTCCTCGGGCTTGGAGAACCGTCGCCAGTACGTCTCGACGAACCGCTCGTCGTCGCCGTGGATCCCGCGGAGCATCCCCGGCCAGGGCTCGGTGATGACGAGATAGCCGCCCTCGCCCGGGGCGACGCTCTCGCCCTCCTCGTCGACGACGTCGGCGGCGATGCCCGGCAGGGGGAGCGTCGCCGACCCCGGCTTGGTCGTCGTCACGCCGGGCAGGGGCGAGATGACGAAGCCTCCGGTCTCGGTCTGCCACCAGGTGTCGACGACAGGGCAGCGACCGCTACCGACGACGTCGTGGTACCACATCCAGGCCTCGGGGTTTATCGGCTCACCGACGGTGCCGAGCAGCCTCAGGCTGGACAGGTCGTGCCTCGCGACATAGGCGTCACCCCATTTCATGATGGTCCGGATCGCCGTCGGCGCCGTGTACATCGTCGTGATGCCGTAGCGCTCGACCGTGTCGAAGTAGCGGTCCTTGTCCGGATGGTCCGGCGCGCCCTCGTAGATCACCGACGTCGTGCCGTTGGCGAGCGGCGCGTAGACGACGTAGCTGTGGCCGGTGATCCAGCCGACGTCAGCGGTGCACCAGTAGATGTCGTCCTTCTCGTGGAGGTCGAAGACCATCGAATGGGTCGTCGCGACGTAGGTGAGGTAGCCGCCGCAGGTGTGGACGATGCCCTTCGGCTCCGCCGTCGTGCCGGAGGTGTGGAGGATGAACAGCACGTCCTCGGCGTCGCACTCCGTCGCGGGGCGCTCGGACGGCTGCGCCGAGATCAGCTCGTCGTAGTAGTGGTCCCGACCGCGCATCATCTGCACGTCGTTGCCAGTTCGGCGGACGACGACGACGTGCTCGACCGAGGGCGCGCGCGAAAGCGCATCGTCGGCCGTCGTCTTGAGCGGCACGACCGATCCGGCACGCCAGGCGCCGTCACAGGTGACGAGGACCTTCGCGCCTGCGTCGGCGATCCTGCCGGCGAGCGCCTCCGCCGAGAAGCCGCCGAGGACGACGACATGGGGCGCGCCGAGCCGGGCGCAGGCGAGCATCGTCGCCGGGAGCTCGGGCACCATGCCCATGTAGATGGCGACGCGGTCACCCTTTTGCACGCCGAGTGATGCGAGCGCGTTGGCGAGCCGGCAGACCTCGGCGTGCAGGGAGCCGTAGGTGATGATCTTGCGGTCCCCCGGCTCGCCCTCGAAGTAGAAGGCGACGCGGTCGGCGTGCGCGGGGAGGTGCCGGTCGAGGCAGCTCTCGGTCACATTGAGCCTGCCGCCGACGAACCAGCGGGCGAACGGCGCCTTCGACCAGTCGAGGACCTCGTCCCACCTGCGCCGCCAGACCAGGCGCTCGGCCTGCTTCGCCCACCAGGCTGCGACGTCGGCGCGAGCCTCCTGGTAGACGTCGCCGGAGCACACGACCGCCCGCCGGGTGACCCCCGCCGGGGGCGGGAACGTCCGCTCCTCGTCGAGCAAGGCCTCGATCGCCTGGCGTCCGTCGCTCATGAGGCGCCCCCTCCCGCTCTGCCTCGCCGGTCACCCGCGAATCGGCCGGCAGGCGACGGCGCTCGCCTGACACCACCCGCGTGCTCGCGCGCTTGTCGGCATCAACCTGCCCTGTGTTATACGAGCCGGCGCCCAGGCTGCACAAGGGTCCGGCGCTCGCAGGGCGACCTGCCACGAGAACGCAACACTTCGGCCACCGGGTCGCAATCGGCCGCCGCGGCGGCGCGTGCCCGTCGGCGCGGGGGCCCGCGAACCGGCCCGGCCGCGCCGGCCGGCCTCAGTCGGCCTCGAGGTAGTCGCGAAGCGGCCTCGACAGCGTCGGCTGGCGGAGCTTCGCCAAGGTCTTCGTCTCGATCTGCCGCACCCGCTCGCGGGTCACCCCGAAGATGCGGCCGACCTCCTCGAGCGTCCTGATGCGACCGTCGTCGAGCCCGAAGCGGAGCCGCACGACCTCCTGCTCGCGCTCGGACAGCTCGCACAGCGCCCGCTGCACCGCCTCGTTGAGCAGGACGCGCGTCGCCGCGTCGACCGGCACCTCCGCACCCTGGTCCTCGATGACGTCCGAGAGGCTGAAGTCCTCCTCGTCCCCGATCGGCTGCTCGAGCGAGACGGTGTCCTGGCTGATCCGCTGGATCTCGCGGACCCGCTCGACCGGGAACTGGAGCCGCAGGGCGACCTCCTCTATGGTCGGCTCCCTGCCGAGCTCCTGTGAGAGCTGGCGCTGGGCCCGCAGCACGCGGTTGATCGTCTCCACCATGTGGACGGGGATGCGGATCGTGCGCGCCTGGTCGGCGACGGCCCTCGTGATCGCCTGGCGGATCCACCACGTCGCATAGGTCGAGAACTTGAAGCCCTTGCGGTGGTCGAACTTCTCGACCGCACGCATCAGGCCGAGGTTGCCCTCCTGGATGAGGTCGAGGAAGGCCATCCCGCGGTTGCGGTAGCGCTTGGCGATCGAGACGACGAGCCTGAGGTTCGCCTCAGTGAGCAGGTCCTTGGCCTCCTGGCCCTCTGCGACGAGGCGCTCGGCCGCGCGGCGCTCGTCAGAGTCGTGCGCCGCGATCTCGCCGTCGCGCCTCCAGGCCTCGAGCCGGGCCGCGGCGTCCTGGCCGAGCTCGATCCGCTTCGCACAGAGCACCTCGAGGTCCGCAGAGAGGAGCGAGACGCGCCCGATCTCACGCAGGTAGGCACGAACGGTGTCCGCAGCGGGAGAGCCTGCCGAGCCCTGCGACCCGCCACCCCGGAGGGACCTGAGCGCCGCGCCCTCTGCGTCGCCGCCCTCGATCAGGTCGATGCTCCCCAACCTCAACCGTCCCTCTCGCGCCGCTCCAACCACGCTACCAACCGCCTCGCGGCCTCCATCGCGGGGCCGCCGGGGACGGGCCGGTCCGTTGCGTCCCGCAGGAGCTCGAGGTCGCGCTGGACGCCGCTCGGGGCTTCGAGCAGGGTCGCCTCGGCGTCCGGGTCCTGCTGGTGGGCCGCGAGCCTCGCCTCGCGTTTGAGGGCCGAGAGGGCGCGCTCGCCGGCGAGGCGGCACAGCGCGAGGTAGGTCCCGAGCGGGTCGGCGTCGTCCTCGAGATCCGCCGCGCCAAGCCTGGTGAGGAGCTCGGCCGCCTGCGGCGAGGCGTCGGCGACCGCCTCGTGCAGCTCGGACGCGTGCTCGAGCGCTGCGAAGGCCTCGCGCTGGAGGGGGTCTGTGAAGAGCACGTCCTCGAGCAGGCCGGCGACCTCCGCAGGACGATGGATCGCCAGGGCGAGCGCCTCCAGCCCGGCCCGGGGTCCGGTCGATCCGGCGGCAGAGCGTGCGCGCCCCGGCCCGGGCGTGACCGACCGGGACGCGACGGGGCCGGCCTCCTCCTCGTCGTCCTGCCGGAGGGAGGCGGGCGCAGCGCCGCTGCCGGCGGCCTGCGCGCCACCGGGGGCCGTCGGACGGGCGCCGGGCTCGGAGCCGCGCGACCGCGCCCGCTCGGCGATCCGCCGCCGTCGCTGCTCGAGGAGCGGGCGGAGCCGCTCGGGGTCGTGCTGGGTCCTGTCGGCGACCTCGACGAGGTACTGGTCCCTGACGAGCTCGCTCGGATGCTGGGCGATGGCGTCGAGGGCGCTCTCGGCGGCGCGCGAGCGGCCCTCGGGCGACCTGAGGTCTGCCGCCTGCAGGGCGCGGTCGACCTCGAAGGCGAGGAAAGGCCGGGCAGCGGCCACCGCGCCGGCAAGGCCGGCCGGGTCGAGCCGCGCGAGGTCGGCGGGGTCCCTGCCGGCGGGCAGCGAGGCGACGGCGAGCTCGACGTCGTGGCGACGCTCCCACTCGTAGAGGCGCGCTGCGGCGCTCTGGCCGGCGCTGTCTGCGTCGAAGGCGAGCACGACCCGGCGGGCGAAGTTCGAGAGCAGGCGGAGGTGCTCCTCGGTGAGGGCGGTCCCGCAGGTGGCGACGGCGCGGGGCACGCCTGCCTGGAAGAAGCCGATGACGTCGGTGTACCCCTCGCAGACGACGACCTCCCCGGTGCGCGTGACCTCTCCTTTGGCCCAGTTGAGCCCGTAGAGGGTGCGGCGCTTCTGGTAGACGGAAGACTCGGGTGAGTTGCGGTACTTCGGTCCCTGGTCGCCGCGCTGGCGCCGGAGCTCGGGCGGGAGGACCCGCCCGCCGAGCGCGATGGCCCGCCCGCCGGCGTCGAAGATGGGGAAGATCACGCGCTCGCGGAAGGCGTCCTGGAGCCGACCGCGACCCGACCAGGCGAGGCCCGCCTCGACGAGCACGCCCGCCGGCAGGTCGATCGAGCGGACGAGGTCGTCGTTGGCCGAGCCGGCCCAGCCGAGTCGGAACTGGCGGACGAGCCCGGCGTCGTAGCCGCGCGAGCGCAGGTACTGCCGCGCCCTTCCGGCTTCGGCGCCGGAGAGGAGCCGCTCGTGGTAGCGCTCGACCGCCTTCGACAGCGCTTCGTAGAGCTGCTTCCGCCGGCCGCGCTCGGCGCCGGCGCGGCCGTCCTGCTCGTCACGGACCGCGATCCCGGCTCGGGCGGCCAGGCGCTCCACCGCCTCGACGAAGTCGCAACCCTCGACGGCTCGCACGAAGCTGATGGCGTCCCCGGCGGCCCGGCAGCCGAAGCAGTAGTAGAGACCGGTCTCGGGATTGACGCTGAACGAGCCGGTGCGCTCGGCGTGGAAGGGGCACAGCCCGACGAACCGGCGCCCGACGCGCTTCAGCGCCGTGTGCTCCCCGACGACGGCGACGATGTCGGTCGCCGCCCGGACCTTGGCGACGTCCTCGTCGGGGATCGGCATCGTCCGGGACGCTATCCCTGGCGCGTGCCGGCCCTGACCGCCTACCGCGACGCCCGTCCCTGCCGGCTACATCCCGAGGCGCCCGGCAAGGTGGGCGACGAGGCCGTCGATGGCGACGCGCTCCTGCACCGTCGTATCGCGGTCGCGGACCGTGACCGCGCGATCCGACAGGCTCTCGAAATCGACGGTGACGCACAGCGGGGTCCCGATCTCGTCCTGGCGCCGGTAGCGCCTGCCGATCGACTGGGTGTCGTCGCGCTCGCACGGGAAGCGCGAGCGGCAGGCCTTGGCGACCTCGGCGGCCACCCCGAGGAGCTCGGGCTTGCGCGAGAGGGGGAGCACGGCCACCTGGTAGGGGGCGATGCGCGGGTGCAGGCGGAGCACCACCCGGCGCTCGCCGCCGATCTCGTCCTCGTCGTAGGCGGCGAGCAGGAACGCCATCATCGCCCGGGTCGCGCCGGCGGCCGGCTCGATGACGTAGGGGACGTAGCGCTCGCCGGTCGCCTGGTCGAACTGCTCGAGCCGCACGCCGGAGTGGGCCGAGTGCGCCTTCAAGTCGAAGTCGGTGCGGTTGGCGATCCCCTCGAGCTCACCCCACCCCCAGGGGAAGTCGAACTCGACGTCGGTCGCCGCCGCGGCGTAGTGCGCCAGCTCCTCCGGCACGTGCGAGCGGAGCCTGAGAAGCCGGTCGGGGATCCCGTACCGCTGGTACCAGGCGAGCCGCTCGGCGCACCAGTACTCGAACCAGCTCGGGGCGTCGGCGGGGGGCACGAAGTACTCCATCTCCATCTGCTCGAACTCCCGCGTCCGGAACACGAAGTTCCCGGGCGTGATCTCGTTGCGGAAGCTCCGTCCGATCTGCGCGATGCCGAACGGCGGTTGGCGCCGGGTGGTGGACAGCACGTTTGCGAAGTTGACGAACATGCCCTGCGCCGTCTCGGGACGCAGGTAGGCGACCGAGGATCCGTCCTCTACGGGTCCGACGAAGGTCTTGAACATGAGGTTGAACGGCCGGGCGTCGGTGAGGTCCTTCGACCCGCAGTTGGGGCAGACGCCCTCGATCTGGTCGGCGCGCAAGCGCTCGTGGCAGCTCCGGCAGTCGACGAGCGGGTCGGCGAAGGTCGCGAGGTGGCCCGAGGCCTCCCAGACCTTCGGGTTGGTGAGGATCGCGGCCTCGATCGGCACGACGTCGTCGCGCTCTTGCACCATCGCCCGCCACCACGACTCGCGCACGTTGCGCAACATCAGCGAGCCGAGCGGCCCGTAGTCGTAGGTCGACCGTATGCCGCCGTAGATCTCCGCCGACGGGAAGACGAAGCCGCGGCGCTTGCAGAGGTTGACGACGGCGTCGAAGAGGTCCTCGGGCATGGGCGCAGGCTACTCGGCAGTGTCGTGCCAACCGTCCGAGGAGAGCGGGTGGCGGGTCGTGCGCAGCCGCCGGTCGAGGTGCCGCTCGACGGCGAGGAGCCCGAGCCGCTCGACCTCGTCGTCGGCGGCGTGACCGCCCTCGCCGAGGACGCCGCGCAGCCCGCCGGTGAGCATGCGCCGGACGAGCTCGACGCTCTCCGGGGCGACGGCCTTGCCCCGCCGGCACCGCCGGCAGAGGAAGCCGCCCTCGGCGGGGTCGAAGGCGACGAGAGGCGCCGGAGAGCCGCAGGAGGCGCAGGAGAGGACGACCGGCGCGACGCCCTCGACGGCGAGGAACCTCCAGAGGAAGCCGGCGAGGACGAGCGGCGAGCTGCTCGTGGACAGCGTCCGGAGCGCCCCGAGGAGGAGGGCGAACAGCTCGGGCGCGGCGTGGCGCTCGAGCGACGCCTGGTCGGCGATCTCCAGCATCGTCATCGCCGGCACCAGCCGGGAGAGGTCCTCGCGCAAGGGCCGGAAGGGCTCGAGGACCTCGACCTGGGTGATCACGTCGAGCTCGCGCCCTCGCCAGCAGAGCATCGTGACGTGGCCGAGCGGCTCGAGCCTCGCGCCGATCCGGCTCTTCGTCCGCCGCACGCCCTTGGCGACGCCCCGCACCTTCCCGTGCTCGGGCGTCGCGAGCGTGACGATCCGGTCGGCCTCGCCGAGGCGC
>JAKAOD010000122.1 GCA_021823365.1 Actinomycetes bacterium
GTCTGCGCTACGAGCCCGCCGGGCTCATCGTCTCGGGCGTCGGGGGGCTCGTCGCGACGATCCTCGTGCAACGCCTCGCCGCTGGCTGGTGGGGTGAGGATGCCGGCCGGCGGGCCGCGGTGATCTTCGCGGCGTTCCCGGGGTCGGTCGTGTTCTCCATGGTCTACTCCGAAGGCCTGCTCCTCCCGCTCGTCGCCGGCTGCATGCTCGCGTTGCAACGCCGCCGGCTCGCCCTGGCAGGGGTGCTCGCCGGGCTGTCGACGGCGATCGGGCCCGACGCCCTCGCCATCGTCCCCACCTGCGCCGTCGCCGCATTCTTCGAGTCGCGCCGCCGCGGCCAGGGCGACGGCGGCGACGGGGGCGGCCGTCACTGGCGCGGCAGCCTCGTCGCGCCCGCGCTCTCCCTCACGGGGGTCGGAGGTGTCGCGCTCTTTCTCTGGGCGTGGACCGGATCGCCGTTCGCGACGCTGACTGCGCAGCGGGATGGCTGGGGCGAGCGCACGAGCGCCTTTGCCCTCGTTCGGACCGTGCGCCAGCTCGCGAACGAGATCTCCTTCTCCCACTTCGACTACCACCAGGTCAACCTGAACTTCGTCGTCGCCCTGCTCGGGACGGTCTTCCTCCTGCTGACCGGTTGGATGCTGTTCAAGGAGCACCGGGCGGTGTCTCCCGAGGCGCTCGTCTGGACCCTCGGCATCGGCCTTCTCGCCCTCACCTCGCAGAACACCCCGCCCAACCCGCGCCTCCTGATCACCGCATTCCCGCTGGTCATCGTCCTCGCCCGCCGCCTGGAAGGCGCGGCGTTCAAGGCGGTCGTCGCCGTGAGCACGGTCGCGCTCCTCGGCATGAGCGCGCTCACCTACGTCGGCATCGCGCTGCGCCCCTGAGCTCAGCGCTCGCAGGGAGACCGCTCGGCTCAGCGCGCGAACAGCTCGACGTCGACGGGAGCCGACCAGCCGAAGGCGACGGTCCTCCCCGGACCGTAGGCGCGCGCCAGCGAGGTCTGGAGGGCGAGGTACCTCTGGTAGTTGGCTACCGAGCCCGGCGGGCCGGACGCCGAGCCGACGTGGCTCGAGACGAGCCAGAGCCGCGGGCAGCTCGACGCCACGCGCGCGAGCTCACGTGCGCCGAACGTCACGTAGCGCTCGACGTAGGCGCGATCAGTCGTCCACGGGGCGGACGGCAGCACCGGGCGCGGGTCCGTCCGCGAGGAGGGGGGGCCCATGTAGTACTTGAAAGCCATGCGCCCGTCGGACGGGTAGAAGGCGACACAGTCGGCGCCCGTCGAGTGCGAGAGCACGTAGCTGATCGCCGCGTGCCAGTTCTCTGGCGACATGCCGTAGGTCGGCACGACCTGGAGCATCCGGAGCACGACCAGCGTCCCGAGAGCACCGCTGCCGAGAGCCGAGGGCAGGCGGCGGTCGGCGAGCCCGGCGCCGAGGAGCAGGGTGACGGCGGGCACGGAGAGCAGGAGCTCGCGCGACTCGAAGATGGACTGGCCGACGAGCGACTCTGCGAGGTCGGCCAAGAAGGGCACGGCGAGCCATGAGAGGGCGACCAGCCACACCTCGGGCATGCCGGCCCGCGCCTTGCTGGACAGCACGAGACCCGCCGCGGCGAGGGCGGCAGCGCCCGTGAGCACGAGCAGCGCGTCGCTCGTCGCGGTCTGAGGGTAGCTCGGCGGGAGGGAGGAGGAGGAGAGCGTCTTCAAGATCTGGACGAGCTCTGCACTATCCGGCCGCGGCACCCAGAACAGTTGCCCAGTGCCCCTGCGGACGGCGAGCACGGCGATCGGCGCCGAGGCAACGGCGGCTGCGACAAGGGACAGCAGCATCTCCCGCGCGCGGCGCCTGTGCCGGATGAGCAGCACGAGCTGCGCCGGGACGACGAGGGCGGCGACGAAGGTCATGTACATGGCAAGCGCCGTACAGGCGGCGTAGGCGACCCAGGCCCGGCGCGCCCGCCTCGAGCGCGCCGGCGCGCCGAGCGCGACGACCAGGGCGAGCCACGAGGCCTCGATGAAGGCGACCATCGGCGCGTATCCCCGGGCGTTCTGGCCCCAGTTGACGAGCGGCAGGCTCACGGCGGCGAGCAGCCCGGTGGCAAGGGCGGCGCGCCGGTTCACGCAGCGCCGCCCGATCTCGGCCAGGATCCCTGCGCCGGCGGCCGTCGCCAGTGCCGAGGGAAGCCGCATGACGAGCGGCCCGTTGCCCAGTGCGAGGTCGAGCACGTGGAGGAGCAGGTAGTAGCCGAGCATGCTCCCGCCGTCGTGGGCGATCGCCGCCCAGAGGGCGCTGCCGTGCTGGGCGGCGATCGTCACGCTCGCCGCTTCGTCGATCCAGATGCTGCGCGAGCTGATCTCGACGACCGCGATGACGAGCGCGGCGGCCGCGGGAGCGAGCACGACGGCGACGTCGCGCCACCCGGCCCGGTCGCCCCGCTCCGCCAGGTCCGTCTGGCGCAGGTGCCGGGGCGCAAGGGTCGCCCGGCTCACGCGACGCTCGCCCCGCTCACAGCAACGCGCCGCGCCCGGATAGCGGCTGCACCTGCTCGGTCTCCGCCCCCGCGCGCCTCCTCGCCGAGCATCGCACCGCCACCCAGGCCGCGCCTGCGAGGAGGACGTAGCCGGCGAGGACCGCCGGGGCCGCCTGCAACGGCAGGCCGAGGATGCCGTCGGGCTTCACCTCGAAGACGATCGCGGCAATGGCGAGGGCAAGCAGCCGGGAGCGCTGCGGTCCGCGGCAGGTGGCGAGGTGCGAGAGGCCCCAGGCGAAGTACCACGGCCACGTCGCCGGACCGGCGGCGACGACGAGGAGGAGCAACGCCGCCAGCGCGGTGACCAGGGTCTCGAGCCGCACCCGCCGGAGCAGCACGAGGCCGAGGACGGCCGTGGCGGCAAGCGCGGCGTCGCCGAGAGCCGACTCGATCGAGCGAGAGCGCACGGCGATGCCCGCGGCGTGCAGGAGCGATCCCGCCGTCCAGCCGAGCGCGGTCGTCGGCGTCACCGCGAGGTGGACCTTTCCCGGCGTCGAGATCACGCTCGGAGAGACCCACGCCGCTCCCGCGCCGGTCAGGGCGCTGACGGCGGCGAGCACGGCGAGAGCGAGCGCGGACGCCGTCAGCGCGAAGAGCACGCCCTCGCGGGCGCCTCGGCCCTCGCGGGCGCCGGCACGCTCGCGGCCCGTCGCGACCACGATGAAGGCGACGCCGGCGAGCGCGGGCAGCTTCACCGTCGCTGCCAGCGCGCACAGGGCGGCGCCGAGATAGGGCCGCCGCTCCAGCGCGAGCGTCACGCCGGCGACCATGAGCCCGGCCATGAGGGCGTCGTTGTGGCCCGCGGCGACGAGCTCGAGCAGGGTGAGCGGGCTCAGGACGACGAGCCAGGTCGAAAGCGCCGGGTCGGCGCCGAGGAGGCGGGCGAGGCGGGGGACGAACACGGCGCAAAGGGCGACGCCGGCAAGCTCGAGCACCCGCAGGGCGAGGACGCCCGCGACGAGATCGCCGTGCAGGGCGCCGACGAGGACGGAGGCGATGCCCAAGAAGAGCGGCCCGTACGGGGCCGTCGTGTGCCTCCAGAACGGCGACACCGCGTCGAGCAGGTGGCCCTCGCCAAGGTGCGCGAGCACCGCCGGCGCGTCGTGGTACGGGCTGTGGCCGAGGTGGAGGATCATGCCCTGGGCCATGTAGCTGTAGACGTCGCTGCTGAACAGCGACGGCCCGAGGCCGAGCGGGAGGCACCAGGCCGCCCCGATCGCCCAGAGCTGCCTCGTTCCCGGCCGCCCGGCCCGCCGGAGCCGCTCGCCGAGGCCGAGCCAGGCGACAGAGAGCGCCGCCATGCCGAGATAGCAGGCGATCATGTTCCCCGCACGCCCGGGCGGCAGGCCGAGCGAGTACCACCAGGTGATCACGCCGTGGTCGACCAGACCTGGCCCGGCGAGGGCGACGAGCGTCGACCCGCCGAGGCCGAGCAGGGTCCAGGCGAGCGTCGCTGCCTTCGGCTCGCGGCCGACCCGGTCCACCACGGCGGCGAGGCTACTCAGTCGCCCGCGGTCCGAAGGGACCATGCCTGCAGCGTGCTCACGGTCACTCCCTAGAGTGTGGCCGTGCCGCCACTGTCCGCCCCGCTGAGGAGCCGGACGTTCCGCTGGCTCGAGGGCACCGCCGTCTCTGCCAACACCGGCGTCTGGATGGTGACCCTCGTCGCCGGTTTCATAATGGAGCGCCTCACCACATAGCCGGTGCTAGTGACGATGGCGTCGTCGATGAGCGCCTTCGCGGGTGTCTTCGCCGTCGTCCTCTCCGGCGCCGCCGCCGACTATCGGGACAGGCGGGCGGTGCTGCTGCTCGCGAAGGCCCTCCTCCTCGGCTCGATACTGTTCCTCTCCCTGGCGACCTCGGCCGGCGCGCTCACTCCGGCCACGCTCCTTCTCGGCCTCGCCGGGATGGGCATAGCCAGCGGCATCTCCTCGCCCTCGTGGTGGGCAACCGTCGGCAGCCTCGTCCCGCCTGAGGTCGTGCCGGTCGCCTTCAGCATCGACAGCTTCCAGTGGAACATCGGCCAGGTCGTCGGTCCTGTGCTCGGCGGGCTGGTCCTCCACGGCGCCGGGACCACGACCTTCTTCTTCGTCTGCGCCGCCGTCACGGTCCCTCTCGTGATCTTCCTCGTCATCTGGCGTGGCCGCAGCGACTTGAGGCTCTCGACTCCCGGGGGCACGGCCGCCGAGAGCCTGCTCGGGTCGATCTCCTCGGGGTGGCGGTACTTCACGAACACGCCCGGGCTGCGGGCGATCTCGGCCCGTACCGCCCTGTACGTGACGCCGGCGGCGGCGCTCGGGCAGCTGCTGCCGCTGTTCGCCGCCCGCTACCTGCATACGACGGCCCTTGGCTACGGCTCCTACCTCGCGGTCGCCGGCGCCGGCGCACTGCTCGCTGCGCTGGCGCTCCCCCGGCTGCAGGGCCGGCTCCGGCTGGACGCGCTCGTCCTCGCTGCGAGCCTCGCGAACGCCCTCGCGGTCGCGGCGCTCGTCGTCTGGCCGAATCGCGTCGCCACTGCACCGGTGCTGTTCGTCACGGGAGCGACCTGGGTGTGGGCGACGGTGGTCTTCATCATCGCCGCGAGACAGGTGACGCCCGAGTGGGTGCAGACGCGCTCACTCTCGCTGTTCTACGTCGTCATGCAGGGCCCCTACGTCCTCGGCGGGCTGGGTTTCGGCGTTGTCGACTCGTTTCTGCCGCTCAGGACGACCCTTGCGATATCTGCAGCCGCCTTCCTCCCAGGCATCCTTGTCATCCCCCGCTTCCGCCTCCCCGGGGCGGACCGGTCCGCGCTGCAGCTCGCGGCGAGCCCGGCGCTCGTCGTCGGGGAGCACGTCCGCGCGACCGACGGACCCGTGCTCGTCACGGTCGAGTACCACCTCGACGACGAAGACGTCGACGACTTCCTCACCGCGATGGCGGAGCTGCGGATCGTCCGCCGGCGCCTCGGCGCGACCCGCTGGGGCGTCTACGAGGACGTCGCCCACCACGGGAGGTTCCTGGAGACGTTCCTCGTCCCCTCCTGGCACGGATACCTGCTCCAGCGGGAGCACTACACGAAGGGAGACGTGGCGGTCGAGGACCGGGCGGCGGCGTTCCACAAGGGCGAGGGAGGCCCTCGCTACACCCGCCTCGTCCATCCCGAGACGGTTGAGGCGGCGCGGGCGCGCTCGGCCTGGCGGCGGGAGATGCTCAGCATCCTCACCGACGGCTGGTCACCGCCTGCCGGCTCGTCCGCGCCGCCGCAGGCGGCGTCGGACGACCCGCCGCCCGAGGTCGCCGGCAGGCGGCACGAGCGATAATGCCGCCGTGGCCGCCCGCAACCGCGAGCGGTTCGGTCCCCACCCCGTCACAGACGATGTGACGACGGCCCCTGGCGCCGCGGGTCTGGGGACGCGAGCCTTGGATGGGGTGGTGCCCTATGAGGGGATCGGTTCGGATCGCGAGGGTCGCCGGTATTCCCATCTGCCTTCACTGGTCGATGCTCGCCCTTCCTTTCCTCGCGCTCACGCCGGGCGCCTCCCATCTGGCGTCGTCGGCGGGGTTCCTCGCGGCGCTCTTCGCCTCGGTGCTCGCGCACGAGCTCGGCCACGGCCTCTACGCCCGCCGACGCGGGCTCGAAGTGCGAGACATCGTCCTACTGCCATTCGGCGGCGTCTCGGAGATCCCGGGCATTGCGAGCTCGGCCTCGGACGAGATGGCCGTCGCGCTCGTCGGGCCGCTCATGAGCTGCGCGCTCGCGCTCGCGCTCGCCGGTGGCGCGTGGGCGGCAGGCATCGCGCTCTGGCCGCCGACGCTGTTTGGCCGGTCCCTGGTCGCCAGGCTCGCCTGGGCGAACCTCTTGCTCGGCGGGTTCAACCTCGTCCCGGCCCTGCCCCTGGATGGAGGGCGGGCACTGCGGGGGTTCCTGGCTCGTTCGCGCGACCGGGTCGGCGCGACGGCGCTCGCCGCGCGAGTCGCACGCGCACTCGCGCTCGCGATGATCCTCGGCGGCCTGATGCTCGACCTCTGGGTCGCGATCCTCGGGGTCCTCGTGCTGCTCGCCGCCGGCGCCGAGGAGGACAGCGCGGTGCTGTCGGTCGCCTGCCGAGGCTTGCGGGTGCGGGACGTGATGGTCGAGGACCCCTGCGGCCTCGGGGCCGACGAGCCCGTCGCGCAGGCCGCGTCCTTCCTCGGCACGTTCCCCGGCCGCTCCTTCCCCGTCGTCGCGGACGGGCGCCTGGTCGGCATCGTCTCGGCCGCCGACCTCGGCAGGGCGATGCCGGGCGCAGCGCTTGCCGACGTCGCCGACGCCGGCGCCCCGGTGCTCGACGCGAGCACGGAGCTGTTCCCGGATGCCGTCGAGCAGCTCGTCCGCTCGCGACGGCGTGCGCTCGCCGTCGTGTCGGAGGGCAAGCTCGCCGGCGTGCTCTACCGCTCGGACGTCGAGGCGACCTTGCGCCGGCGCGCGCGAGGCTGAGCCCCGCGGACGACGGCATGCTCTTCGAGGACCGCTCCGAAGCCGGGAGGCTGCTCGGCGAGCGCCTGTCGAGCCTCCGCCCGGAGCACCCCGTCGTCCTCGGGCTTCCCCGAGGCGGCGTCGCCGTCGCCGCGGAGGTGGCGAGGCTGCTCGATGCGCCCCTGGATGTCATCGTCGTCCGGAAGCTCGGCGTACCGTTCCAGCCAGAGCTCGCCATGGGGGCGATCGGCGAGGGCGGGGTCCGCGTCGTCAACGACGAGATCGTCCGGGCGGCCGGCGTGGGCGCGTCCGAGCTCGCCGCCATCGAGCGCCGCGAGCGCGCCGAGCTCGAGCGGCGAGTCGCCTGCTACCGGGCCGCGCGCCCGCCCGTGCCGCTTGCCGGGAGGCTGGCGCTGCTCGTCGACGACGGCGTCGCAACCGGCGCGACGGCGGCGGCGGCGTGCCGGGTCGCCCGCGGTTCCGGCGCGGCGCGGGTCGTCCTTGCCGCTCCGGTCGTCGCGGCCTCTGCGCTCGCCGACCTCTCCCCCGTTGCCGACGAGGTCGTCTGCCTCGAGAGCCCCGAGCGCTTCGGCGCCATCGGCCCGTGCTACGCCGACTTCGCCCAGCTTCGAGACGAGGAGGTCCTTGCCCTCCTCGCGCCTTGGCGCCCGCTCTCGGACCGATCCCCGGACCAGACCTCCGACCAGCCTCCGGACGGCTTCTTGGCGCCCTCAGACCAGCCTCGGGATCGACGCTAGGCGCAGCCCTGCCCTGCGCTCAGCGGGTCGCGGCCTCCGAGCCGTGCTCGATCGTGGCGTCCGGACCGGGGAAGTACAGCCCCTCGCGGCCGTCGGCGAGCCAACGCACGTGGTAAGGCGGCTCGCCTTCCTTGCCCTCGACGCCGAGGATCTCGCCCTCCTGGACGGGGTCTCCGACGTGGTGCCCCGGGACGACGATCCTGTCCCCTACGGCAGCCTTCATCACGACCTCCTTTCCAGCTCGCTTCGCAGCGCGCTCCACAGCTCGCTCCACAGCTCGCCCCACCGTGACCCGATCACGTCGTACGCCCGCAGGTCCGGTGCCGTCGGGCTCGTGGTGCCTCGCACCGCCACGTCCCTCGCCATCACAAGCCCGACCG
>JAKAOD010000123.1 GCA_021823365.1 Actinomycetes bacterium
CAGGGCAGGTCGGCAGGGTCAAGCTCGGCGTAGACGGCGATCTCCTTCCCGTCGACGGCGAGGCCGCCGCCGGTGACCTCGACCTCGCCGGGGAAGCGACGGAAAGTCGAGTCGTAGCGGAGGAGGTGCGCGTTCACCTCCTTCGCGAACAGGTCGTTGATCGCCACGACCTCGAGGTCGGCGCCTGACGACCGCGCCGCCCGCAGGAAGTTCCTTCCGATCCTCCCGAAGCCGTTCACCCCGACACGCACGGTCATCTCGTCACCACCTCGTCCTCGTCGCCCACCTTGCCGTCATGCCCGCCAGGGCGCGCGCCGCCCCCCGGACGAGCGCTCGGCCTGGACAATCTCGCTTACGCCGGCAACGTCGCGCAACCCCCACCGGAGGGGAAGGGACCTTCGGCACGCCGTCGTGCGAGCCCGGCGAGCGCCCGCGAGAGCCGGTCCGGGTCGTGGACGGGCGCCACGGCGGAGGCGAGGTCGACCTCGAGGAGCCCGGGTCCCGGGGGAAGCTTTCCGACATCCATCGACGAGGAGTCGGCGACGACCCATTCCGGCTCGATGCCGTGCGCCTCGAGCGCCCGGACGTGCGCCGCCACGTCGTAGCCGGTGGTCTCCGGGACCTGCTCGCGAAGGTTGCAGACGTACACGAGCTGCGCTCCCGAGCTGGCAAGCGCCCGGCGGATCGCCGGCGGCGAAAGGGCGGCGAGCACGCTCGTGTAGAGCGAGCCCGGCCCGATCACGACCTGGTCTGCGCCGGCGATCGCCTCGAGGACCTCGCCGGGCACCTCGGGATCGCCCGGGGACAGCGAGACCCTCGTCACACCCGGCGTCGCCATGATGCGCACCTGGCCCACGACCTCGCGCCCGCCCGCCTCGGCACGGAGCACGACCGGACCACTCGTCGCCGGGAGCACCTCGCCGGCCGTGCCGAGGAGCCTCCCGGCCCCACGTACCCCCTCGACGAAGCCGCCGGCCGCCGCGGCGAGCGCCGCGATCAGGAGGTTGCCGAAGGCATGGCCGGCGAGCTCACCACCTCCGTCGAATCGGTGCTCGAGCGCCGTCCCGAGCAGCGAGCCCTCCGGAAGGAGGGCGACCAGGCACTTGCGAAGATCGCCCACGGCAGGGATCTGGAGCTGGTGCCTCAGCCTGCCGCTCGAGCCGCCGTCGTCGGCGACCGAGGCGACCGCGACGATCCGGCCCGCGTAGCGGCCGAGCGCCCGGAGGGTGCGCGCCAGGCCGTGACCTCCGCCGATCGCAACGACGCTCGCGCCCTCGCTCATCGCCCGATGTCGCGGTGGTGGACCGCCGGCTCGAACCCGTGGCCGCGAATCCTGCGGGCGAGCTCCTCGGCGATCGTCACCGAGCGGTGGCGTCCGCCGGTGCAGCCGATCGCGATCGAGAGGTAGGACTTCCCCTCCCTGGCGTAGGCGGGAAGGAGGAAGATGAGCAGCGCTTCGAGCTTGTCGAGGAACTCCTTCGCCTCGGGCCGGTCGAGCACGTAGCTGCGGACGTCGTCGTCCAGGCCGCTCAGCTCCCGCAGGGAGGGGACCCAGTAGGGGTTCGGGAGGAACCGGCAGTCGAGCACGAGGTCGACGTCGAGGGGGATCCCGTGCTTGTAGCCGAAGGAGACGATCGCCGTCTCCATCGCGCCGGCCGCCTCGCTCCCGGCGAAGAGCTCGACGAGCCGGGCGCGCAGCTCGTGGACGTTCATGCCGCTCGTGTCGAGCACGACGTCGGCGCCGTCACGCATCGGCTCGAGCAGCTGCCTTTCGCTGCGGATCGCCGCCAGCACCCCTTCCCCCTCCACCGGGTGGCGGCGCCTCGTCCCCTCGAAGCGCCTGACGAGCACGTCGTCGGCGGCGTCGAGGTAGAGCACGCGCACCCGGGCGCCGCTCGCCTTGAGCGCCGCGACCGCCGGCGGCCACTGGGCGATCGTCTCGGGGCCACCCCGCCCGGCGACGAAGCAGAACCGGTCCAGGTCCGCCGCGGGTCCGGAGGTCAGCTCGGAGAGCTTGCCGAGCAGGGCCGGCGGCAGGTTGTCGACGACGAACCATCCGAGGTCCTCGAGCGTCGCCGCCGCGCTCGATCGCCCTGCGCCGGAGAGCCCGGTCACGATCAGGTACTCGGCCATCAGCCTCTTCCTGGAGGACGGCGCTCGAAGCGCATGACCAATAGGCGCGGGATCGCCCGCTCGAGCTCGGGGTCGAGCGAGGTCGAGATCAGCTCGGGGTCAGGCGGCGGCTCCAGCATCCTCGTGAGCACGAGGTCTCGCATCCCGAGGGGGTTGACGTAGCGGGAGAGCGGGCGGTGGGCGAAGGGGATCCAGACCCCCGCGTCGACCTCCTCCCAGGCCACGTCCTCGACGAGGTACGGGCCGACGCGCCAGTAGCGCTCGTCGAGGATCTTGTCGTCGACGAAGCCACTGCCAGTTCCCTGGTAGAGCGGATGGTTGACGAGGAGCACGAAGCAGCCGCCCGGGGCGAGGACCCGCGCCACCTCCCCGAGCAACGCGTCGGCGTCCTCGGCGTGCTCGATGGCGAGCGTGCAGACGATCCCGTCGAAGCTCTCGCCGGCGAAGGGAAGCCGCTCGCCCACGCCGCGGACGTACGTCGGTGCGGCGTCGAGCCGCCCGTTCGCGGCCCGCGCGTTGGCGAGCTGCGCCGCCGAGGGGTCGATCCCGGCGACGCGCCCGCGCACCGCGCCGGCGCGGAGCAGGTGCCGGGCGACCTGGCCTTCGCCACAACCGAGATCGAGCACTCGGCGGCACCCGGACAGCTCCGCGGCGACGATGGGCAGGATCTCGTGCTCGTACTCCGGGTCGGCCCCTCCCGTGAAGGCTGCCCGCCACCAGCTGGCCTGATCCTCCCAGACCTGGCGCCGGGCCGCCGCGCTGTCGGCTGGCGCCGTCACCCGCGGACTTCCGGGCCCCGGCGGCCGCGCGCCAGGCCCGACCGCTTGCGGCGGCGTCGGCGCGACGCTCATGCGAGCGCCCGCTCGGCCGCGCGTGCCTCGGGGTGGAAGTGCTCGAAGACGGCGTCGGCGACGGGCTCGGGGAGCCACGCGATCGACCGCAGCGCCTCCCGGCTCGCCTGGCGCACCTGGCGGACGCTTCCGAGCTCGGCGACCAGGCGGCGGCGCCGCGCCGGCCCGAGCCCCGGCACGCCGTCGAGGGCGCCACGATGGGTGCGCTTGCGCCTCAGCTCACGGTGGTAGGTGACGGCGAAGCGGTGCGCCTCGTCGCGCACCTGCTGGAGGAGGTAGATCGCCTCGCTGTCCCGCGGGATGCGGATCGGCTCGGCCGAGCCGGGCCGAAAGACCTCCTCGAACTGCTTGGCGAGCGCGGCGAGCTCGATGCGCCCGGTGAGCCCGAGGTCCTCGAGCACCCGCACGCCGACGCCGAGCTGGCCCTTGCCGCCGTCGAGCAGGAGCAGCTGCGGCGGGTACGCGAAGCGGGCCGCGCGCCGGCGGCCCCCGTCGCCGTCGTCGCCGACCGAGGCCTCGGGGCGCTCGTAGAGGCGACGCAGGCGCCGCGTGAGCACCTCGTACATCGCCCCGTAGTCGTCGTTGCCCTGGACGGCCGTCACCTTGAAGCGGCGGTAGTCCTGGCGCTTGGGCAGGCCGTCTTCCATCACCACCATCGAGCCGACGTAGTCGGTTCCCTGGAGGTGGCTCATGTCGTAGCACTCGATGCGCAGCGGCGCCTCGGCGAGCCCGAGGTGGCCCTGGAGCTCCTCGAGGGCGACGGCGCGGGTCGACAGGTCGCTGGCGCGCCGCGCCGTGTGGCGCGCCAGCTGCTCGGCGGCATTGGCATTGGCGACCTCGAGGAGGGCTCGCCGCCGACCGCGCAGGGGCACCCTGACGGCGACCTTGCCGCCGCGGCGCTCGGAGAGGAAACGCTCGTAGGTGGCGAGGTCCTCCGGCTCGGTCGGGACGAGCACCTCCCGGGGGACGCCGAGCGGCGTGTCGAGGTAGGACTGCTCGAGGGCGCGGGCGACGAGGCCAGGCGGGTCGAGCGGCTCGACCTTCTCGAGCACGTAGCCCTGCCGGCCGACGACCCGCCCCTTGCGGACGTGGAGCAGCTGCACGGCAGCCTCGAGGTCGGTCTCGGCGATGCCGACGACGTCGATGTCCTCGGTCGAGTCGGCGACCATCTCCTGGCGCTCGCTCGCCAGGCGCACCGACTCGAGCTGGTCCCTGAGGCGCGCCGCGAGCTCGTACTCGAGCGCCCCGGCGGCGGCGTGCATTTCGGACTCGAGCCGGGCGACGATCTCGCCGGTGTCGCCGTCGAGGAATCCCATGAGGTCCTCGACCAGCCGCCGGTAGCCCCGCTCGTCGATCTCGCCGACGCAGGGACCCGAGCAGCGCTCGATGTGGTAGAGCAGGCACGGCTTCGCGAGTCGCTCGTGGCGGCGGAACTTGGCGTCCGAGCACGTCCTCACCGGGAACGAGCGGAGCAGGATGTCGAGCGTCTCGCGGATCGCGTAGGCGTGGGCGTAGGGACCGAAGTAGCGGCTGCCCTTTCGCTTGACGCCGCGCATCACGACGGCGCGGGGCCAGTCCTCCTCGACGGTGACGGCGAGGTAGGGGTAGCTCTTGTCGTCCACGAGGCGGACGTTGAAGCGAGGCCGGTGCGTCTTGATGAGGTTGTACTCGAGCATGAGCGCCTCGACGTCGCTGCGGACCTGGATCCACTCGACCGAGGCGGCGCGCTCGAGCATCTGGAGCGTGCGGGGATGCAGCTGGGAGGGATGCTGGAAGTAGCTCGAGAGGCGGCTGCGCAACGAGCGCGCCTTGCCGACGTAGATGATCCGCCCGTCGGCATCCTTGAACTGATAGGACCCCGGGGCGTCGGGGATCGCCTCTGGGCGCTCGAGCACGGCACCACGAGGCTACCGTCGCCGGCCGGCGGCGGGCGCTGCTCCCGGCACGGGGCGCTGCTCCCGGCACGGGGCGCCGCTCCCGGCGGCGGAGGCTACTTCCAGCGGAAGTGGACGAAGAGCCGCCCCCAGTTGCGCGAGTCCTTCTCGACGCGGTGGTAGAGGCACCGCACGTCGTCGCGCTCGAGGTAGCGCAGCACCCGCTTCTTCAGCTGGCCCGACCCCTTGCCCGGGATGATCTCGACCATGGCGGCGCGGATGCGCACCGCCTCGCCAAGCACCTCGGCGAGGGCGTCGTCGATCTCCCTGCCCCGGTTGTAGACGTCGTGGAGGTCGAGGCGGAGCTTCGACACCGCGTCAGCGCCTCAGCAGCGGCCCGAGGAACCGGCCCGTATAGCTCCCCTGGGCCCCTGCCACCTCCTCGGGCGTCCCCTCGGCGACGACCGAGCCGCCGCCGTCCCCCCCCTCGGGCCCGAGGTCGACGATCCAGTCGGCGGACTTCACGACGTCGAGGTTGTGCTCGATGACGACCACGGTGTTGCCCTGGTCCACGAGGCGCTGGAGGACGCCGAGGAGCTTGCGGACGTCCTCGAAGTGCAGTCCCGTCGTCGGCTCGTCGAGGATGTACATCGTCTGTCCTGTCGAGCGCTTCGACAGCTCCGAGGCGAGCTTCACACGCTGGGCCTCGCCGCCCGAGAGCGTCGGCGCCGGCTGGCCGAGGCGGACGTAGCCGAGACCGACGTCGACGATCGTCTGGAGCTGCCGGGCGATCGGCGGCTGCGCGGCGAAGAACTCGAGCGCCTCCTCGCAGGACATCTCCAGCACGTCGGCGATGCTCTTGTGACGCCAGAGGACCTCGAGGGTGTCACGGTTGTAGCGCGCGCCGTGGCAGACCTCGCAGGGGACGTAGACGTCCGGCAGGAAGTGCATCTCGATCTTGATCGTCCCGTCGCCCGAGCAGGCGTCGCAGCGCCCGCCGGCGACGTTGAAGGAGAACCGGCCCGGCTTGTACCCGCGAAGGCGCGACTCCTGGGTCTCGCTGAACAGCCGCCGGATATTGTCGAACACGCCGATGTAGGTCGCCGGGTTCGACCTCGGGGTTCGGCCGATCGGCGACTGGTCGATGTCGATCACCTTGTCGAGCAGCTCTGCCCCCTCGATGGCGCGATGGCGCCCGGGGACGGCCCTCGAGCGGTACACCTTCTGCATGAGCGCGCGGTGCAGGATGTCGTTGACGAGCGTCGACTTCCCCGACCCGGAGACGCCGGTCACGGCGATGAGGCAGCCGAGCGGGAACGAGACGTCGATTTCCCGGAGGTTGTGCTCCCGGGCCCCGCGCACGACGACGCGCCCGGCCCCGACCGGCCGTCGCTTCTGGGGGACCTCGATGGAGAGGGCGCCGGAGAGGTATCTCCCGGTGACCGAGCGGTCGCAGGACTCGAGGTCCCCGACCGCGCCGGCGCAGACGATCTCGCCGCCGTGCTCGCCCGCCCCCGGTCCGATGTCGACCAGGTGGTCGGCGGCGCGGATCGTCTCCTCGTCGTGCTCGACGACGATCACCGTGTTGCCGAGGTCGCGCAAGCGCAGAAGGGTCTCGATGAGCTTGCGGTTGTCGCGCTGGTGGAGGCCGATCGAAGGCTCGTCGAGCACGTAGAGGACCCCGACGAGCCCGCTGCCGATCTGGCTCGCGAGGCGGATCCGCTGCGCCTCGCCCCCTGCGAGCGTCGCCGCAGCCCGATCGAGCGTCAGGTAGTCGAGCCCGACGTCGACGAGGAACTGCAGGCGCGCACGGATCTCCTTCAACACCCGCTCGGCGATGAGCTGGTCGCGCTCGGACAGCCCGAGCGAGCCGAGCAGCTCGCTCGCCCGTCCGATCGGCTTGGCGGCGAGGCCGGCGATGCTCATGCCGTCGATCGTGACGGCGAGGGACTCGGGCTTGAGCCGGCGACCCTCGCAGGCTGCGCAGGGCACCTCGCGCATGTAGCCCTCGACCTGCTCGCGCTGGAAGTCCGACTCCGCCTCGGCGTGACGGCGGCCGAGCCAGGGAACGACGCCCTCGTAGCCGGTGTCGTAGCTGCGCAGCGTCCCGTAGCGGTTGCGGTAGCGGACGTGGACGCGCCGGTCGCCCGAGCCGTAGAGGACGACCTTGCGCTGGGCCTTGGTGAGCTTCTTCCACGGCGTGGCGACGGAGAAGTCGAACGCCTCGGCGAGCGCCGAGAGCACGCGTGAGAAGTATTCCGTGCGCGCCCCGGACCATGGGGCGACGGCACCCTGGTCGAGCGAGAGCTCGGCGTTCGGCACGACGAGCTCGGGGTCGACCTCGTAGCGGGTGCCGAGCCCGGCGCAGGCCGGGCAGGCGCCGTAGGGGGAGTTGAACGAGAAGCTGCGCGGCTCGAGCTCGTCGAAGGACGTCCCGCAGTGCGTGCAGGCGAGGTGCTGGGAGAACGTGACGATCTCCTCGTCCTCGAGCGTCTGCACCGCGGCGACACCCTCGGCGAGGCGCAGCGCCGTCTCGATCGAGTCGGTGAGGCGGCGCTCGATGCCGTCCTTGCGCACCAGCCGGTCGACGACGACCTCGATCGTGTGCTGCTCGTACCGGGCGAGCGAGATCTCGCTGCGATCGGCGAGCTCGTGGACGACCCCGTCGACCCGCACCCGCGCGTAGCCCTGCCGGGCGAGCTCCTCCAGCAGCGCGTCGTACTCCCCCTTGCGGCCCCTGACCACGGGCGCGAGCACGTGGAAGCGCGTCCCCTCCGGGAGCGCCATCACCCGGTCGACGATCTGCTGGGGGCTCTGGCGCGAGACGGCGCGACCGCAGGTCGGGCAGTGGGGAATGCCGATGCGGGCGTACAGCAGGCGGAGATAGTCGTAGATCTCGGTGACGGTGCCGACGGTCGAGCGGGGGTTGCGCGACGAGGACTTCTGGTCGATCGAGATCGCCGGCGAGAGCCCCTCGATGAAATCGACGTCCGGCTTGTCCATCTGCCCGAGGAACTGCCGGGCGTAGGAGGAGAGCGACTCGACGTAGCGCCGCTGGCCCTCGGCGTAGATCGTGTCGAAGGCGAAGA
>JAKAOD010000124.1 GCA_021823365.1 Actinomycetes bacterium
CCCGCGCTCTTCGATCTCGACGTGGAGCGCTCCGGGATGCGGCTCCGGCTCCGCCGCCGCGGCGCGGAGGGCGACGACGCAGAGGAGGCCAGTGCGGTCTGAACCGACCGGCGAGCGCCCCGACCCCGTCCGTGGCCACGACCCCGTCCGTGGCCACGACCCTGTCCGAGGCCACGACCCCGTCCGAGGCCACGACCCAGTCCGAGGCCACGACCCTGGCGCGGTCGCCCGCTTGCGCGAGCTGCGCGCGTTCCTTCTCGACCTCGACGGCACTCTCGTGCTGGGCGACCGCCATAACCACGGCCTGGTACCGCTGCCGGGCGCGGTCGAGCTCGTGGACGCCTTGCATCGAGACGGCGTCGGCGTCGGCGTCCTCACCAACGGCACGGCGCGGCGGCCAGACGCGCAAGCCGCAGTGCTGCGTCGGATCGGCTTCGACCTGGCGGACGAGGCGGTGCTGACGCCGGCTTCGGCAGCGGCCGAGGTGTGCGTCGCCGCCGGCCACCGGCGGGTGATGGTGCTCGGCGGCGACGGCGTCTCCGGCCCGCTCGCCGCCGCGGGCATCGAGGTGCTCCCGCCAGCAGGCCGGCCGAAGGTCGACGCGGTGCTCGTTGGCTGGTTCCGCGAGTTCGGCATCGACCATCTCGAGGCGGCTGCCAACGCGGTGTGGGACGGTGCGGCCTTCTACAGCGCGAGCCAGTCGCTGTTCTTCGCCAGCGCCGAGGGCCGGGCGATCGGCACCTCTCGGGCGATCTGCGCAGTCGTCACGGACCTCACCGGGGTGCGCCCGATCATCGTCGGCAAACCGTCCAAGCACGCGCTGCGCACCGCCCTTCACCGCCTCGGTGTGCGCCCGGGAGAGCTCGCCGTCGTCGGGGACGATCCCGAGCTCGAGGTGCCGATGGCGCTCCGTGGCGGCGCCTTCGCCATCGCCGTCAACTCGGGCACGGGGCACGCCGGGTCGTTCGACCAGCTCGAGGCTCGCCGCCGTCCCCACCTCGTCGTCGACGGCGCAGACGAGCTGCTGGACCTGTACCTCTCGGGGGCCTGACGCCGGGCCGCGCCCGCCGGCACGCGGGCGGATCGTCCGGCACCTGTGCGCCGAGGGACTCCCGTCGAACCCGAGACCTCCTTCGGCTGGCGGTAGGCCGGGCGGCGTCGGCCAACTCGTCCCACCCCGCGTGCCGCGTGTGCTAGTCGTAGCGCAGCGCCCGAGAGGCGACATCGAGGAGGGGGACCCAATGGCACGCCCGGCGTTCTTCGGCTACGACCGCCCCCCGCGCCACGGCGCGCGGTGCAGGACCGTCGCGGTGCCGCTGCGCAACGGGATGCACCTCGTCGCCGACCTGACCCTGCCAGCGCCAGCTGACGAGCCCGGCCCCGGACGCCTCGGCCAGGGATACCCCGGCCTGGTCGCCCACTACACCCCCTACGGCCGCACGCAGCGGCGGCCCGAGGCGGCCTGGTGGGCGGCGCGGGGCTACGCCGTGCTCGTGTGCGACATCCGCGGCACCGGCGACTCGCCCGGGATGTTCCCGGGCTGCCTGTCCGCAGGTGAGAACGAGGACAACGAGGACGTCATCGAGTGGCTCGCGGCCCAGCCGTTCTGCACGGGCAGGGTGGTGCAGTACGGGCAGAGCTACGGGGGCATGGCGGCGCTGCGCGTCGCGTCGCGCCAGCCGCCCCACCTCGTCGCGATCGCACCGCAGGAGACCTACTCGAGCTATTACCGGCACACGGCGTTCCCCGGCGGGATCCCCGCGGGCGCGGGGCGCAACTGGGCCGACGGCGTGCCCACCTACACGGGTGGCAGGGTGAGCGCGAGCTTCCAGAAGGAGCTCTGGGCGGTCCATCCGCTCATCGACGAGTTCTGGCGCCAGGTCGACATCGACACGAAGTACGCCTCGATCACCGTGCCGGCGCTGTGCTGCGGAGGCTGGCTGGACGTCTTCCGGGAGGGGACGGTCGAGAACCACACCGGGCTCGGCGCGCGCTCGTTCCTCGTCATGGGGCCGTGGCCCCACGGGCCGCTCGACCGGATGGACCTCGAGCCGCTGCCCCTCGGGGCGGTGCTCGCCTTCTTCGACCGCCACTGCACGGGCGACGGATGGGACGAAGGGACGGGTGCCCCCCTTCCCGCGGCGCCGGTCATGTCCTACGAGCTCCCCCGGCCGGCGAGCCGCGGATGGACGGAGCTGGACGGGTTCCCGCCGACCGATGCCAGCGAGCTCGACCTCGCCCTCTGCACCCGCGGCAGGCTCGCGGACGAGCCCGGTGAGGGGGCGACCGCGTCGTTCGTGACGGACCCCAGCGACGGCCCGGCCGCCCTCGTCTTCGGGCCTGACGCGACCTTCCCCGACGAGGCCGGCGTCGACCAGCGCGAGCGGGACGCGCGGCGCCTCGGGTTCGAGACGAGCCCGCTCGAGGACGACGTCACGGTCGTAGGAGCGGCGCGCCTCCAGCTCCGCGCGTCGCTCAGCCAGCCCGACGCCAGCTTCGTGGCGAGGCTCATGGACTACTCCCCCGACGGGCGGGCGCAGGAGATCACCGTCGGCTACCTTCGGGCGAGCCACCGCGCGGGACACGACCGTGTCGTGGCGGTCCCGGAGGGCGAGCCGACCGACTACTCCATGACGCTCCAGCCGGTCCACTGGCGGCTTCGCGCCGGGCACCGCCTGCGGGTGAGCCTTTCCGCGGGGGACGTGCCCGCGCTGATGCCGGACACGCCAGAAGGCACGGTCACCGTGGCCGTAGGGCAGGGCGGCTCCCGCCTCCAGGTCCCGGTGGTGTTCGGATGAGCGCACTCGCACCCGGGAGCGACCAGGCGAACGGAGTGCCGGAGCTCCCCACGGAGGGACGCCTGTTCGAAGGCCGCCGGAAGGTCCGCATGCCCGTCGTCGGCCCGGACCGGCGGGCCCGCCTGGACGCCCTCGCCCGCTACCTCGCCGACGTGGCCGAGGACGACGCGGCGGCCGCCGCGCTTCCCCCGACGGTCGGGTGGCTCCTCCGCAGCACGCGCATGGAGATCGAGCGGTTCCCCACCCTCGGCGAGGAGCTCGTCCTGCGCACCTTCTGCTCCGCCGTCGGAAGCCGGTGGGCGGAACGGACGACGCTCGTGGAGGGGTCTCATGGCGCCGAGTGCCGCGCCGTGTCGATATGGGTGGCCGTGGACACGCAGACCGGCGCGCCCGCGCGGCTCGGCGACAGCTTCTTCGCCGTCTACGGACCCTCGGCCGGTGGGAGACGAGCGACCGCGCGGCTCGCGCTGGGCGCGCCCACGGAGGCGGTGGCGCGCGAGGGTCGGCCCTGGCCGCTTCGCCGAAGCGATCTGGACGCGTGGGCGCACGTCAACAACGCCGTCGCCTGGGCCGCGGTGGAAGACTCGGTCGACATCGCACCGGGCGGCTCGTGGCTGGCGCGCATCGAGCACCACCTGCCCATCGACGCGGCGACGTCGCCCGTCCTGGCCGTCGAACGCACCGGCGACACGTGGCACGTGTGGCTGCTCAGCTCGCCCCGGCCAGAGGGCGTGCTCGTCGCCGCGGTGCTCGACGCCTCGGCGGGACGAGCTTCGACGCGCCCGGCCCGATGACTCACGCGGGCCCGGGCTCCCGGCACCCAATAGGCTGACCTCGTCCCGCGCGCGACCGCGAACGCGACAAGGAGGAGCCGTGGCCGCAGTCATCGAGTTCCGCACCTATACGGCACACCCGGGTGAGCGGGGGGCGGTCATCCAGCTCCTGGAGGACCGGTTCTTCCCGGAGATGGAGCGCCTTGGCATGAAGGTGCTCGGCTGCTTCCCCTCACGCGACGACGAGAACACCTTCGTGTGGCTCCGCGCCTTCCCGGACGCTGCCGACCACGAGCGCCTGACGTCGGCGCTCTACGGCGGGACGCTCTGGAAAGAGGAGCTCCAGGAGCCGATCGTGTCGCGCATCGCCAGCCTCAACGTGTCGACCGCCGAGGACGCGACCGGCCTGTGGGACGCCTGGCCGGCGAGACGCTGACCGGGCGCGCGCCTGCAGGTGCCGTGGACGGGAACCCCGGGCCCCCTGCGGCCTGAGGACGCGCCGAGATGACGGCCCCTCGCCACGCCGGGCACGCCGGGCACGCCGATCTCGGCGTTCACGCCGTTCCAGCCGATCTCGCCGATCCCGCAGATCTCGGCGTTCTCGAGGCTGCCGCGGCGCTGCGGGCCCGCAGGATCAGCTCGCTCGAGCTCACCGACGCCTGCCTGGCGCGCGTCGGGTCGCGCAACGGCGGGCCGCCGAGCTTCGACGGGGCGCCGGGCGCCGTCAACGCCTGGGTGCGCCTGTATCCAGACGAGGCCCGCGCCGAGGCACGGGCGGCCGATCGCCGCCTCGCCGCGCAGGGAGACGACGCTCCCCTCCTGTGCGGGATCCCCCTCGCCGTGAAGGACCTCTACTCGGTCGCCGGCCGACCCGTGACCGCCTCGAGCCGCGTGCTCGACGACGACCCGGTGCCCGCGGACGCAGCGGTGGTCGCCCGGCTGCGCGCGGACGGCATGGTCGTCCTGGGCCATACCCACACCCACGAATTCGCCGCAGGTGGGACCACCGACCAGGTGGGCAACCCCTTCGATCTGTCCCTCGCCGCCGGGGGCTCGAGCGGCGGCAGCGCGGCGGCGCTCGCAGCCAGGATGGTGCCGGCGGCGCTCGGCACGGACACCTGCGGCTCGCTGCGGGTCCCTTCCGCGTGCTGCGGCACGAGCACCATCAAGCCCACCCACGGAAGGGTCTCGCTCGACGGCATCGTCCCGCTCGCGCCCACCCTCGACCATCCGGGGCCGATGGCGCGCTCGGTGGCCGACGCAGCAGCGCTGCTGTCGGTGATGGCGACGGTGCCCGAGACCTCCTGCCTGATGCCGCCACCCGCGCCGCTCGGACCGCTGGCGCTCCGGCCGAGCGGGGGCGACCGTCCGCTCGAGGGCCGCACGGTCGCGCTCGGCGAGCCGCAGCCGGGCGTTCCCTGGGACGCGGCGGTCGTGGCCGGCATGGAGACGGCGCGCCGCGCCGTGGTCTCGCTCGGCGCGCGCGTCGTGGCCGCGCCGTCGTGGCCGCTCGAGTGGGAGCACCTGAACGCCGTGCTGCTGACCGAGATGTGGTCGTACCATTCGCGGTTCGCGCCCCGGCGCGACCGCTACCGCCCCGCGATCGCGGAGCTGGTCGATGCGGCGGCGGCCTTCGACGACGGCACCGCGTACTTCTCGGCGCAGCTCGCGCGCTGCCGTGCCGCGGGCGCCTACGACGCGTGGTTCGCGGCCAACGACGTCGACCTCCTCTGCGAGCCGACGCTCGCGGTCCTGCCCCCGCCACGCGGCGAGGGATACGCACGCGGGCACGCCGGAGGGGTCGGCGATCCCCTGATCGCGCTCAGCGCTCGTTGGGACATGACGGGGATGCCGGTCGTCTCGCTCCCGGTCGCCTGGAACGTCGGGGTGTCCCTCGTGGCCCCACGCGGGGGGGAGGCCCTCGCGGTGCAGACCGGGATCGACCTGCAAGAGCGCGCCCTCGGCCTGCCGGCCTGGCCCGAGTAGCCGGCCGCCCTACTCCAAGGGGACGACCGGGAGCGGTCCCAGCAGCTCGCTCATGGGTGCCGGCATGTAGGAGAAGTTCTTCGCGCGGGCGCCGCCGTCGACGACGAAGTCGCAGCCGGTGATGAGCCGTGCGTAGTCCGAGCACAGCCAGGCGACGCAGTGGCCGATGTCGGTCGGCGTGCCGGTCGTCCCCATCGGCACGAGGGGCGGGCGGTCGCCGTTGTATCGCGTGGGCCGCCGCCACGGCTCGTCCCCGCCGCCGCCGCCGATGCGCCCTCCCCTGCCGGAGAGGAGCGGCGGGGCGTTCTTCCGGACGAGGTCGGGGTTGTCCGGGGTCGGAGCGGTCGGGGTGTAGCTGTTGACCCGGATCCCGTAGGGGGCGAGGTCCATCGCCGCGGCACGCACGAAGTTGTTGACCCCGCCCTTGTGGAAGGCGTAGGCGACCACTCCGGGCGAGGCGCTCCATCCGTGCGAGGACGAGATGCACACGATCGAGCCCCGGATCTGGCGCTCGCACATCGACCGCGCGACGTGCTTGGTGTAGAGGAAGGTCCCGAGCCCGCTCACGAGGACCGCGCGCGCGAAATTCTCGGCCGTCTCGTCGAGCACGCCCTTGCCCCCGAGCAGGGCGGCGTTGTTGACCAGGATGTCGATCTTGCCGTAGGCGTCGAGCACCTCCTTCACGTTGGCCGCCACCTCCTCTTCGACCGTCACGTCACCCTGGAGCGCCATGCCCCGGTAGCCGTTGCGCTCCAGCCGCGCGACACAGGCCTCGGCGTTGTCCAGGTCGATGTCGTTGCACGCGACGGTCGCCCCGTAGGCGGCGAGCGCGAGGGCGATGCCGCTGCCGATGTTGGGCCCGGCACCGGTGACGAGCGCGATCCTCTTCTCGAGGAACTGCTCCATCGGATCTCCTTTCTCCTCCCTCTTCCACTGCTGTTCCCGTCTCCGCAGCGATCGACCGCCGTCGGGCGGGTACGGCCCCCGTGCTCGTCCTCAGCGAAGCGCGGGGACGACCTCTGCGCCGAGCAGGCGGATGTGCTCGAGGTCCTGGCCGTCGTAGACGTGGAAATAGATCACGTCGGCTCCGAGCTCCCTCGACGCCTCGGCGCGGGAGACGACGTCCGCAGGCGTGCCGACGACACCGGCGGAGAGCAGCCTCCTGCCGGCGTCGCCCAGGCGGTCCCGGCGCGCCTCGGCCTCCTTCTTCGTGCGACCGCAAGAGACAGGGACGACGGTCGAGATGGCGACCGTCGCGGGGTCGCGCCCTACCTCCTCGCAGGTCCGGCGGAAGTTGTCGATCACGCCCGAGTCCGAGCCGGACAGCGCGGCGTTGAACTCGTCGGCGTAGCGCGCCGCGATCCGGGGCGTGCGTCTCGGGCCCGCCCCGCCGACGATGATCCTCGGACGCGCGCGCTGCGCCGGCAGCGGGAAATTGGCGCAGCCCTCGACGCGCCAGTGGCAGCCCTCGAAGCTGAACCGCTCGCCAGGCGGGGTCGTCCACAGCCCGGTGATGATCTGAAGCGCCTCTTCCAGGCGGTCGAACCGCTCCTTCCTCGGCGGGAAGGGGATCCCGAAGTACTGGTGCTCCCGCTCGTACCAGCCGGTCCCGATCCCGAGCTCGACCCGGCCCCCGCTCATGGCGTGGGCGCTCGCGACGACGACCGCCAGCTGCCCGGGATGGCGGAAGGTGGCGGCCGTCATGAGCGTCCCGAGGCGCACGCGGCTGGTCTCGCGCGCCAGGCCCGCGATGGTGGTCCACGAGTCCGTCGGCACGAGACGCGTGTCGTCGGCGTCGATCCCGAGATAGTGGTCCGACCGGAAGAAGGCGTCGAAACCGGCTTCCTCCGCCGTCTTCGCCATGGCGGCCAGTTCGTCGTAGGTCGCGCCATAGCGCGGCTCGAGCAGGATCCGCACCTTCATCGCTCCCCCGCTTTCCCCGGTGGCCAGACCAGAAGCGTGAACACCTCGTACCTGCTAACCGGGTGGCTCGGTGCCGAGGAAGCGGAAGGCGTTGTGCCAGCAGATGTCCTCGACGACGTGCGCAGGCAGGTCCATCGAACGCAGGGTCCTCGCGATCGGCTGCTCCCTCGGCATCGCCGGAAAGTCGGTGCCGACGAGGAGACGCTCGTGACCGAGCACGTCGATCAACAGCGTCAGCGCGCGGCGGTCGAACACGAGCGAGTCGTAGTAGTACCTCCGGGCGAGCTCGATGGGCGAGGGGCCCTGCGTCTCGCGCTCGGGCGGCAGCTCGTCCCAGGTCCCTCCCCAGAACCAGTACGCCCGAGGCAGCGTCAGCGGGAAGCCCCCAGCCCCGTGGCTGAAGCACAGGCGGAGGTTCGGGCAGCGCTCGGGAAGGCCGCCGGTGACGACCGAT
>JAKAOD010000125.1 GCA_021823365.1 Actinomycetes bacterium
GGCTCTCCGTCAGGTGTCCGGGGCGTCAGGTGTTCGGGGTAGGGGACTTTGCGATCTCGAGGAGGAACTCGTCGTTCGAACGCGTCGTGCGGAGCTTGTCGATGAGGAGCTCGAGGCCTGCCGCTGCGTTCCCCTCCGAGCTCAGGGCGTTCAGCACCCGCCGGAGCTTCCAGATCTGCTGCAGCTGCTGGCGGTCGAAGAGCAGCTCCTCGTGGCGTGTCGAGCTCGCGTTGACGTCGATCGCCGGGTAGAGCCGGCGCTCGGACAGCCGCCGGTCGAGCCGGAGCTCCATGTTGCCGGTGCCCTTGAACTCCTCGAAGATCACCTCGTCCATCTTGGATCCGGTCTCGACGAGCGCCGTCGCGAGGATGGTGAGCGACCCGCCCTCCTCGATGTTGCGGGCGGCGCCGAAGAACCGCTTCGGCGGGTACAAGGCGCCGGAGTCCACGCCGCCGGACATGATCCGCCCGGTCGCGGGCTGGGACAGGTTGTAGGCCCGAGCCAGCCTCGTGATCCCGTCGAGCACGATCACGACGTCCTTGCCGAGCTCGACGAGCCGTTTCGCCCGCTCGATGGTCAGCTCTGCGACGGCCGTGTGCTCGTCAGCCGGGCGGTCGAAGGTCGAGGCGATCACCTCGCCCTTCACCGAGCGCTGCATGTCGGTGACTTCTTCCGGGCGCTCGTCGACGAGCAGCACGATGAGGTGGACGTCGGGGTTGTTCGCCTCGATCGAGTGGGCGACCTGCTTGAGGATCGTCGTCTTGCCGGCCTTCGGCGGCGAGACGATCATCCCGCGCTGGCCCTTGCCGATCGGCGAGATGAGGTCGACGATCCTCGCCGTCGCGTTGGCGGGGTCGCCGGGGAGCTCCAGGCGGAGCCGCTCGTCGGGGAACAGCGGCGTCAGGTCCTCGAACCGGCGCCGCTGGCGCGCCTCGTCCGGAGCGAGGCCCGCGACGGAATCGATCCGGAGCAGGGCGGGGTACTTCTCGCTCGGACCCGCTGGACGGCAGCCACCTTCGACTGCGTCGCCCTTGCGGAGGCCGTACTTCCGCACCTGGCCGACCGAGACGTAGACGTCACGGCCGCTCGCGAGGTACCCGCTCGTGCGGAGGAACCCGTAGCCCTCGTCGCGGAGGTCGAGGAGCCCGCGCACGGGAACGAGCTCCCCCTGCCAGGCGCCCTCCTGGGGCACCGACGACTCGCCGCGGTCGCGGCCCCTGCGGCGACGGCTGCGCCGGTTGCCCAGATCGACGCCGAACCCCGCGCCGGCCTGGCCGGGATGCGCGCCGTGCTGGGGGCGCTCCCGGACCTGCAGACCCCCGCGGCCCTGCTCCGCGCGCACGTGATCGCCCTGCTGGTCGCCGGCCGGGAGGACGCCGGCGTCGTCGGTCCCGATGCCGGCCGTCCCGAGACCCTCGGGCGCAGCGACGTCGGTCCCGTTGACCTCGGCGCTGGCCCTCGGCTCCGGCCCGGCAAGGTCGACGACGGCACCCGACGAAGCATCGGGGAGCCGTCCGTTGCCCTCGGCGACGAGCGCTCCGGCGGCCGTCGCCGTGACCACTTCGGCGCGGTCGCTCGCCGCCCGGCGCCCCGACCGCTCACGCCGGGGAGCGGCAGTCTCGGCGTCGCCCGCCGGCCCTCCGGCCGTGGCCGTCGCGCCGGCCGCGGCGATGCCGGCGCCATCGTCGCCGAACAGCGTCGGTGCGCTCTCGGCGCGCTCCACCGACTTGCGCGCCGCGGCTCGCGGCGCCCGCCTGGGTCGCGGCGCGCTCCCGGCGGCGCCCGCCCCGTCGACGGTCGCCGAGGCGTCGACGGCACCGCGGCGCGCGACCGCTCCCGCGCCGTCGGGACCCCCCGCGTGGGCGCCGTTCTCCCCGGCGCCGTTGACCTTCGCCTCGCCTCCGGACCCGACGCCCGTCGCGGCGAGGATGAGGTCGATGATGTCCGACTTTCGCGAGCGCGCCGGCGGCTTCAACGACATCGCGGTGGCGATGGCGTGGAGCTCGTCCCGCTCCTTGCGTTCGAGGATGGAGCGCTCGAGCTGCTCTGCTGCCATCGGCATGTACTCCTGTGCTCTGTGCTGCTGCTTGTCACGCTGTGCCGCTCTCCGCCACGTCCCGCCGGGCACGGGCCCGGCGGCAGCCCGGTGCGCCGGCCCGAGCGTCCCGGCACCCGTGGGCGTCCCGACGGACGGGAGCGAGGCAGGGATACCGGACGCCACCCGCCCGGCACCCACGGCGACGGGACGCTCGGCCCTGCCGTGCGAGCCGGAACCCGACGCGGGTGGCGGGGTGCGATCTCGGACCAGCTACGGGATCTGCGTACCGTCCTGCCTTGGCGGCCGTGACGACCGGGGTCGGCGGCGCCCGGACCGCGACACAGGTCGACAGGGAGCGGTGCTGGCGACAGTGTACCGGTTGCTCGCGACCTGGGCAACAACACCGCGCCGGACCGGTCGGGGCCGGCTGCGCTCAGAGGCCGAGCGCCTCGACGACGGAGTCGAAGGTCGCGTCGACGGCGTCGGGCACCCTCACCTGGCTGATGGCGAGATCCGGGTCCTTCAGGCCGTGGCCGGTCAGCACGCAGACGACGCGGGCACCTGGCGAGATCTCGGACTTGAGGAGCCCGGCGACCGAGGCGGCCGAGGCGGCCTCGCAGAACACCGATTCCTCCGTCGCCAGCAACCGGTAGGCGTCGAGGATCTCCTCGTCGTCGACCTTGGCGATCCCCCCGCCGGACTCGGCGGCGGCGGCGGTCGCGCCGTACCACGACGCGGGGTTGCCGATCCGGATCGCCGTCGCGACGGTCTCGGGCTGCTCGATGACGTGGCCCTCGACGATCGGGGCGGCTCCCGCCGCCTGGAAGCCGAGCATGCGCGGCAGGCGCGTCGACCGGCCGACCGAGCGATACTCGAGATAGCCCTTCCAGTACGCGGTGATGTTCCCTGCGTTGCCGACCGGGATGCAATGGATGTCCGGCGCGTCGCCGAGCGCGTCGACGATCTCGAACGCCGCGGTCTTCTGGCCCTCGATCCGGTACGGGTTCACCGAGTTGACGACGACGACGGGCAGGCGGCCGGGAAGCGCGCGGACGATCTCGAGGGCCTTGTCGAAGTTCCCGCGGACCTGGAGGACGATCGCCCCATGCACGAGGGCCTGGGCGAGCTTGCCGAGGGCGATGTGACCCTCGGGGATGAGGACGGCGCAGGTGAGGCCGGCGCGCGCGGCGTAGGCCGCGGCCGAAGCCGAGGTGTTCCCCGTCGAGGCGCAGACGACTGCCCGCGCCCCTCCCTCGAGCGCCTTCGACATCGCGACGGTCATGCCGCGGTCCTTGAACGAGCCGGTCGGGTTGGCTCCCTCGATCTTGAGGTACACCTCGGCACCGACGCGCTCGGACAGCCGCGGGGCGGGGAGCAGGGGGGTGTTGCCCTCGTGCAGCGTCACGACCGGGGTCGCGTCGCCGACGGGGAGCAGCTCGCGGTAGCGGTTGATCACCCCATGCCAGGCCTGACGCCGCTCGAGGTCCGCGTCACGGGGGATCGTCACGGCCTCAGCTCTCCGCCCCGATGACGCGCAGCACCTGGCCGATCCGCTTCACGGCGTCGACGCCGCGAAGGCCGGCGACGCTCGCCTGCACGTCCGCCTCACGCGCCCGGTGGGTGATGAACACGATCCGGGCCTCCTCGCCGAGCCCGACCTGCTCCATCGAGCGGATCGAGACGCCGTGGCCGCCGAAGACCGCCGCGACCGCCGCCAGGACACCGGGGCGGTCGAGCACGTCGAGGGCGAGGTAGTACTGCGTCTCGAGGTCGTCGATCGGGCGGATCTCGACCCGGCGCCGGGGTGGGAACCATACGGCGCCGGCAGAGAGGGATCGGGCCGCGTCCAGCAGGTCGCCGAGGACGGCGCTCGCCGTCGGGCGACCGCCCGCCCCGCGGCCGTAGAACATCAGCTCGCCGACGGCCTCGCCCTCGACGAACACGGCGTTGAACACCCCGCGCACCCCGGCAAGGGGATGGTCGGCGGGCACCATCGCCGGGTGGACGCGGACGCAGACGGCTCCGTCCCCGACCCGCTCGGCGACGGCGAGCAGCTTCACCTCGTACCCGAGGCGGTGGGCGAACTCGATGTCGCCGACCTCGATCGACTCGATGCCCTCGCGGTAGACGTCGCCGGCGACGACGTCGGCGTTGAAGGCGATGCCGGCGAGGATCGCCGCCTTCGCCGAGGCGTCGTGCCCCTCGACGTCGGCCGAGGGGTCCCGCTCGGCGTAGCCGAGGCGTTGGGCCTCCTGGAGCGCCTCGCCGTAGCTCGCGCCCTCCTCGCTCATGCGGGTGAGCACGAAGTTCGTCGTCCCGTTGACGATGCCCGTCACCCTCCGTAGCTGCTCGCCGGCGAGCGAGGTGCGAAGCGCACGGACGAGCGGGATGCCGCCGGCGACCGCCGCCTCGAAGAGCAGCTCGCGACCGGCGGACTCGGCCTCGGCGTAGAGCTCGGCGCCGCAGTTGGCGAGGAGCTCCTTGTTCGCGGTGACGACCGGCTTCCCGGACTTGAGCGCGTCGAGCACGAGCGTGCGCGCGGGCTCGATCCCCCCGATCAGCTCGACGAGGACGTCGACGTCATCGGCCGTCGCGACGGCGTGGGCGTCGTGCGTGAGACGCTCGGCGGGGACGGCGCCGACGCGGGGCTTGGCGAGGTTGCGCACCGCCACGTGGGCGATCTCGAGACGGACCCCGGCGCACCTCGCGAGCTCGTCACCACCGGTGAGGACGAGGTCGACGAGGGCCGCGCCGACGTTGCCGCAGCCGAGCACCCCGACCCGCACGACCGACGACGCGGTGCGGGAGGGCTCGGGCACGGGGACAACGTAGCCCCCGCCACGAGCTGCCCCGCCGGGTCGCGCGCCCTCCCGGCTCCCGAGCCCACGGGTTCCGGCGCGGCCGCCCCCGCCCGGCGGGCTCAGGGCTCGAGGCGGAGCAGGTCCTCGATCGTCTCCCGCCGGACGACGACCGTCGCGCGGCCCTCCTCGACGAAGACGACGGGCGGCCGCGGGACCCGGTTGTAATTGGAGGCCATCGAGAAGCCATAGGCGCCGGTGACCGGCGTCGCGAGGACGTCGCCGACGCCGAGGTCCTCCGGCAGCCGCGCGTCCGCGACGACGACGTCGCCCGACTCGCAGTGCTTGCCGACGACGCGCGCCGCGCGCGGGCGACAGGCGGTGGTGGCGCGGGGCAGGAACGCCTCGTAACCGCTCCCGTAGAGGGCAGTGCGCGGGTTGTCGCTCATCCCCCCGTCGACGGCGACGTAGGTCCGTACCCCGGGCAGCTCCTTGATCGTGCCGACCCGGTAGCAGGTGATGCCGGCGGTGGCGACGACCGCGCGGCCCGGCTCGGCCGCGAGCCGGACCTCCTCCGGCAGGCCGACGGCTCGCGCCGCGGCGCCGAGGCGCTCCGCCCACTCGGAGATGGTCGGCGCGCGCTCGCCGTTCAGGTAGGCGACGCCGAGGCCGCCGCCGACGCAGAGCTCGCCGAGCCGGTGGCGGGCGACGAACGGGGCGAGGACGGCGATCTCCTGCTCGAAGGCTTCGAGCCGGAAGATCTGGCTGCCGATGTGGGCGTGGACGCCCGCGAGCACGACCCCGGCGATCCCGCCGAGCTCGGCTGCGGCCCGTTCTGCAGCGCCGGAGGCGAGGGAGAAACCGAACTTCGAGTCCTCCCTGCCGGTCATCACGTGCTCGTGGGTGTGCGCGGCAACCCCGGGCGTGACGCGGACCATCACCCGAAGCGGGGACCGCGCCCCGCCGGGGGCGGACTGCACGAGCCGGCCGAGCCGGCCGATCTCCTCGAAGGAGTCGACGACGACCCGGGCGACCCCGAGGCGCACCGCCTCGGCGAGCTCGTCGTCGGACTTGTTGTTCCCGTGGAGGACGAGCCGGTCGCCCGTGGCGCCGGCTGCCACGGCCGTGGCGAGCTCGCCGGCGGTCGAGACGTCGAGCGACATGCCCGACGCGAGAGCGAGCCTCGCCATCGCCTTGCAGAGGAAGGCTTTGGTGGCATAGGCGACGTTGCCGCCGAAGGCGGAGGTCGCCTCGGCGCAGCGGGCACGCAGGTGGGCGACGTCGTAGACGAAGAGCGGGGTGCCGACGTCCTCGGCGAGCTCGACGAGGTCGACGCCGCCGACGGCGAGCCGCCCCCGCCCGTCGACGCTCGCCGTGTCCGGCAGCAGCTGCCGCTCGAGGGGATCCTCGCTCGGCGCGACCGGGTCGGCGGACGCGCCGCGGGCGGCGGAGGGGGTCGGTGTGGGCGCGTCGGCCGGCATGGCCAGACGAGGATGCTCGACGGCCGGCTACCATGCAAGGTGGCGGGTGTGATCCCGCCGCGGCTCTCGCCGAGCAAGGGCCCTCGTAGCTCAGGGGATAGAGCACCGGCCTCCGGAGCCGGGCGCGCAGGTTCGAATCCTGCCGGGGGCGCCGACGAGTCCTCCGCGCGCACGTCCGCCGGGTCGGCGGCATCGCCGCTGCGATCGTAGAGGGTGACTGCGACATCGACCGCAGTGTCGGCCGGCTGGTAGACGACGTCGAGTTGCAGCGCGTCGAACAGCGCCCTCAGTTCGCCCTGGGGCGTCGCGTCGAGCATGCCGGCGAGGATCGGCAGGCGGTCGAGCAATGGGGCGACGTCGGCCAACGTGGGCGCCTCTGTCGCCGAGTCTCGGGCGAGTGCTACCAGCCGCTCGCGCCGTTCGGCGACGCCGTCTTCCAGTTCGGCCACGCGCTGGCCGACTCGCCGCCGGAGTGTCGGCGTGACGTCGTCGGCTTCGAGGTTGACGAGCTGGCGGGTGAGGTGCCGTTCGAGGTCGGCGACCTCGGCTTCGATCTCTGCGGCGCGCTCCTTCGCTGGCGCGGCGCGCTCCGGATCGGGCGCGGCCCTCCCGTACCAGGCATAACGAGGTGCTGGGCTGGTGGGCGTGGTCATGGCGAGACCTCCTCGTCCTGTCCTACCTCTGTCTCGCCGAGGGAAGCGAGCAGGGCCGCCAACGCCCGGCCCTTGGCGGCCGCCAACGCCCGGCCGGCCTGGCCGCCGATCGGGCGGACCTGGCAGTGGACGGCCAGGGCAGTGTCGCTGTGGTCGGGCTGTGCCGCCTCTGGTGAACGGCGGGAGCGGGACTCGGCGGCCAGGTGTCGTGCCATCATCGGGGGAAGCCCGCAGCCGCCATCGCGAGCTGGGCGAGACGCCGGCGCGGTGCCTCCTTCTCGACCGGGAGCCAGATGGCGTCGGCGGGGTTGCCCGTGCCGGCGACCGCCGCTGCCACCGGGAGCGCCGCGTCGAAGAGCGCACGGCGCAGCCCCGGCTCGCGCCCCGGCTGGGCGAGCCAGAAGAGGACTTGCCGCGCGACGCCGTCGGCCTCGGCCAGGTCGCGATAGCCGGCGAGCTTCGAGGCGACCCGAGCAAGCGGCTCGCTCCCGGTGTCTTGCTCCACGAAGAACTCGACGCGCTGGCCGTCCTCCTCCCAGTTCCCGTACGCGTCAGGCCGGACGAGCTCGCCCCACTCTGCAGCGCATCGTCGCTCGGACCACCAGTCGACGACCGCCGCATTGGAGCGTTCACGGGCCGCTCTGTGCAACGCGCAGAAGAAGCCGTTCACCCCGAGAGTGTTGGGTCGTGCGCTGCCCGGCGGCCAGTGCCACCACCCGGTCGCGCAGCACCGAGGGCCGCGGGGCGTCCACGCCGCGCTCGGCGGCAACGAGGGCGGCGCCGACGGCTCCGAGGGTGTAGCGCCAGGACTCCGAGCCCGTCGGTCGCAGTGGGCGGAAGCGGTCGAGGACGCCCAGGCGATAGAGGGCGACCAGGGGGTGCTGGGTGGAGACGAGGCTCGTGAAGCACAGGTCGCAGACCTGTTCGGTCGTGAGCACCCGGTGCT
>JAKAOD010000126.1 GCA_021823365.1 Actinomycetes bacterium
GATCTAAGGTCGCGGCCCTTGTTCGGGCGCTGTCGCCGGTACGAGAGCCACCCCTCGTGCTCGGGTGTGATTCTACTTACGCGACACTCCTGGTAGAGGCTCCTTGCCCGAAGCTCCCGAGCGACCTGCTCGGTCAGGAAGTCCGCCTCCGACTGTCTCGCCTTCCGATGTCGATACGGCACGAAAGGCGTCGAGCTCCGCCAGGTGCGCGCGCGGCACGATGCGCCGATCTCCTGGAGGAGCGCAGAGTCGTCGCCCAAGCTCTCGAGGGCCACGCGTACCTCCACGAAACCCAGGCCCGGACGGTTCGCGAAGAGGTGCCGTATCTTTGCCAGCGCCTCGACCTCGCTCGGCGTGAGGCCGGCGGGAGCCCAAATGGCGACGCGGTCGAGCAGACGGCTGCCGGCGCGCGTGCGCGGCAGGTAGTGGGCGTGGCGATGGTCGCGGAGCGGCATCCCAGCCTCGTCCTTTCCCGCCAGCGTCGAGGATGTCGTCCCGTGGCGACTCAGGGCGGCCTTTCGCGCCAGGTCCGCGACGAGCACGGTCTCCGTCACTGACGGCAGCACCGGTCCTTCCAGCGCGAGCCAGGCTGCCGTAGGCCGTGTCGGGACTGTGCGTCGATGCGGGACCGCTCCGGTCGACATCTCCGGCGGCGGCACGACGTAGTCGACGAGACGCGCGCCCCGCGGGTAGCGCCTGCCCGAGCCGCGCACGGCCACGGTCGTCTCCGTCAGGGCGTCGACGTCCAGCGGCTCCTCCGCGACAAGCAGTCTGCTCGGGGGACGCAGCGGGTCCGACACCTCGCCCGGGACGGACCATGCTCCTCCGCGGCCAACGTCGGGCTCCGCCTCGAGCAGGCGCGCCTCACAGACGCTCTCCGCCCGACCGAGGTACGAGAGCTGCTCGCACAGCGCCGCGAGCGCACCCCTGCGATCGTCCGTGGTCTCGCGCTCCCAGCGCACGAGGACGGTGGCACCGCGCTCGACCACGACGAAGGCGTCGAACACCTTGTCCGTCCCATCCCGGGTGTCCGGGTAGTAATGGCGGGTGTGCGCCTCGGCATAGCGTGGCAGCAGGAACGACGGTGGCGCCGCGAGGTCCGTGAGCAGGCCCTCGACGACCGTGGCGTCCAGATCCGGCCGTCGCCACCTCCACGTCGCGTACAGGGCGCGGAGCAGACGCCATGGCGAGGGCGGCCACTCAGGAGCCGCCTCGTTCACCGCGCGCCCCCAGGGCGTCGCGTGGTAGCGGCCCCAGGGAAAGCGCAGCTCGAGCACGATTGCCATGCTCAACCCTCTTCGGCGCCTCTGCGCGCTGCGCGACGCGTCGCTTCGGTCCTCGACCACCCCACCTCGAGCACGCGCTCGTCACCGAACAGGTCGGAACACTCGGCGGTGAGCCGTACGAGATCCTTCGACAGTGACTCCTGGTCGGCGAGCCTCGCATCGACCTCGCTTCTGTCCGCTGGCGCGAGGTCGCAGGCAGTCCGCGGCCGAAAGCCGGCGTCGAGGAGCGTGCGAATCTCCCAGCGTGCCGCCGTCGCCAACAACTCCCGGGCCGGCTCGGGAAGCCCGTACGAGTCCAGCTGGTGGAGGTCGAGGCAGAACGAGGCGACGATCTTGCGCGCGACGAACTCCGTCCTGTGGAAGGGCACGAAACCGTAGCCCTCTGTCGCGGACCCGGCACCCCTGTCGGCGACGCTGTGACGGACCTCGTCGCGCTTGACGCCCCCTGAGATTGCCTCCTTTACGTCGTATGCCTCGACGAATGCGGTCAACGCCCGGGCGATCTTCGGTTGACCTGGCCAGACACGCGCCGATTCGGCGAAGAACACCCCGTGGACCAGGCACATCGGATCGAGCTTGAAGACTGCGGTGGCGATCTGTCGCGGAGCGAGCGGCACGTCGTCCCGCAACCCGAGACGGTCGCGGATCACGTCCTTCATGTTCACGTTGCTGAGGTTGGAGTCCTTGACGAATGCAGACGCCAGCCGATGTGCCTCTGTCCGGCTGGATGTGAGGTAGTCACCGTTTCCGTCGACGACCCTGACGTAAGGCAGCCCCTGGAACGCTTCCATTGGTTGCTGACGTCCTCTGTCCCACGCCGTGGCTTCGAGGTGGTTGGCCATCGACTGTGCCGACTCGACGACGAGCGCATCCTCCCACTCGTCGTCACCGACGGGCCGCGAGTACCGCGCTGCCCCTACGTCCGGGAACCCCGTCGGCTGGAAGCGCGTCCCCGCTATGGGGCGCAGAGCGACGTCGAGAAGCTCACGTCCTGACATTGCTGCTCTCCTTCTCTCGGCTCTCTGGATCAGGCGGCGCCGGACAGGCTCGCGCGAGCAACGACAGCCGAGCTCGACGGCCGATGGGGCACAGCAGCGCCGCCCCGAGACGGCGCGCGTCGTCCGTCCGGAGCCCCCGGGCGACTCGCGCCTCGTTGGCCACTGGTCTGAGACCGGCTATGCGCAGGCGTCGGACAGCGCCTCGGAGCACTGGGTCGGCTCGACCAGCATCCAGTAGTGCCGGCCACTCTGCCTCGGGAACGAGATTCGAGGCACCAAGTCTTCGATGCCAGGACGATGACCCCTCTGCCTGACCGTCGACACGATCGACGTCGACACGATCGACCGGGGCCGGAGGTGTCTGATCTGCGTAGAACGGGCCGAGCACGGCGAGTGCCGGCACCGTCGATATCTCGCCGCCAACCGCACCGGCGCCGGCAGCTGACTCGTACAGGGCGCTCGACAGCGATGCAAGGTTCGAGCGACGAAAGTCGAGCAGCAGGCAGGCCCGCAAGCTGTCTCGGAGAAGCCTCTCGTCAACGATCCCTGCAGCAAGAGCCGCTACGTCCGCAAGTGGCGCGACGATCGAGCGCGCGAAGCGAGTCGGGAGCCCCGGCGCCTCGTGCAACGGTTCCTCGCGTTCGCGACGCCGGGACCTCGACAGGAGCTCGACAGCCCGCCGTGCGTGGGCATCAGCGAGGACGTCGAGTACGGGGCGATGCTCGAGACCGAGCACCGGCGGATTCGCGACCATCGAGCCGGACCATCGGAGACAGAGAAGATCGCGAAGTGACGAGCCCATGTGGAGCCCTCCGGTCTCGGATGCGTCGACGATCCCGCTATCCTCGGACGCAGCTTGGTCATCGTCATTCGTGCTGGCCATGTCGTGGCACGATGCGAGTGCCATCGCCAGACGCAGCTCACGGGTGGCTCCGGCTGCGGCGGCCAAGAGCTCAGGTACCCACGTGCTCGCGTTCAGCGTCGATGCTCGACCGGCTGCTGGCCGGTCCTCACCTATCGGCGTCAGTGCTCTGACTCGCTCGCGCAGAGACGACCTCCCGACGGCGAGCTCAAGGTCCGCCACGGCGATGAGCGTCTCGAGAAGGCGTACGCCGTCGCGTGTCCCGACGTCTCCCCCCGCCACAGCGAACATCTCCTGGTCGACCCGACGGAGAGATTCGAAGATTCCAGCGGGAAACGTATGGGAGGTCGCCAGAGTCCGGACTCCGTCGAGCCAGCGATCGAGCTGGGCAAGCAGGCGCGCCGCAGGCCGGTCCCGGACCGAGACACGCCCGACTGGAGTTGCCACGACGGACCGGCCATTTCGGACAAGGAGCGCGTGCCGGCTAAAGCCGGTGATCGCGCGATCCACCCCGAGCGACGCAGCAGCCTCGGCGAACTCGAGTCCGGTGCGCACATGTCGTCTTCGCCAGTCCGCGCGGCCCTCGGCGAGCAGCGCACGAACCTCCTCGAGCCTCGAGGACCGTTCCCAGATCGGGAGCCAGATCTCACCGCGCGAATCCTCGCCGGGAGCCGCAGACGCGTAGCCGGCCGCCGACCCGTCGACGGTGAACGGCGCCGCGACCCGCCCAGCCGTCTCGGCTCCCAGCCGCCGCGCTACGCCGCTGGCAAACAGTAGTGTCCCCTCGATGAGGAACACCCAATCCCAAGGGTTGAGCAACGCGTCGGCCGACCCCCTCGGTGCCGAGTTGGGTCCGCCAGCCGCGCCACCGTCGAACTGGCCGGGCGACTTGCCCCGCAGCGCAGCTCGCTGCTCCGTCCCGCGCAGACTGTCATCGAGCCAGCCCTCGATGTCGGCGCTTCGAGCGCGCACCAGGCCAAGCACGTCCAGCACTCGTTGGTGGAAGTTCCGCGAGAACTCCAGCCTGAGGTCGTTCCCGCCGGTGCCGAGCAGTGGCGGATAGACGGGCCGCCTCGCCGTGAGGACGACGGACGCGTCGATCCACGCCACGCATTCCTCGGGAAGCTCGGCGCGGCATGCGCGGACCATCTCCTCTTTCGACCATCCCTCGGACTTCTGACGCTCGAGGAGACGTCGGCAGACAGCGATCGCCCGACGGTACGGCTCAAGCCGGTCGTCGGTCGAGGACTCGATCGTGCCGAGCTCACAGGCACCTTCTGCGCCGAACCCGCTGGCGGAGTTCCACGGGCTGACAATCGGCGTGGGCCGATATCTGTCCAGGAAGAAGCTCTCGAGCTCGTCAAGGGAAAGCGCGGCGTCGAGGACGAGGCCCGATGGCGACCAGCACGCTGTTGCTCCGGGATCGGCCTGCTCGGCCAGGAGGCGGAACACGCCGAGCGCCTTCAGGTAGGCGGCCATCGGCTCCAGCTGGCATCCAGCGAGCAAGATTGGCTGGCGCCTCATGTGCGCGCCCCCGGCGTTTCCTGCGCGCTGGCACGCCAGTCTGCGAGGCGGACGACGGCCTCGAGGAACGCGAGCCGGAACGGCCCCAGATCCCGTCGATCACGCAGCGCAAGCGCGCATTCCGACCACGACGGGTTGCCTTGCGGGTCGCGGCCCATCCGAACGGTGGCAAAGCTCATGACCGCCTCAGGCAGGGCAACACCGGGCGCGACCACAGGGGGGACGCGATCGTCCTCCTGCACGCCGAGAATGCTCTGATGCCCGTCCGCCGGCCTCTCCCCCTCGACCGATCGGATCGACATCCGGATCCTCCCGTGGTGCGCGGCCACCAGGTACCGCACGAGATCCGGCTCCCCACAGCGCTCCAGGGCAACCGCCCCGTCCCCGAGCAGCATCAGCAGCGAGACCAGCTCGTGTCGGAAGTGTGGGCGCGAATGGCGCCGTGCTCGAGAGCTTCCCGACTTGGCCCAAGGCCCGGCCGCTTCCAGCGCTGACCTCTCCGCTTCCTCTGCAGAGGCGAGCATCGTCTCCTGGAACACCGCATGTGCCTTTCCCACGTCATGAAGCCGGCCCGCGAGGATGGTCGCCTCCCGTTGGCCGGCGGTGATATCTCGCGGCTCAAAGGAGTGGAGCAGCTCCTCAGCGGCGCTGGCCACGTCGTCGAGGTGCGACGAAAGGCTCACCCATCGCCCGACGCCGAAGCTGACCGCGTCGTCACCGATTCTCTCAGCCGGATCCCCGAGCGACGCGCCACGCGCGGACGGGATGGGGACGACCCGTCCGCGTAGGCCGGCGTCCCATCCGACGTCGGGCGAGTAGCAACCTGCCCCTGCGTCGGCGACGACGACGAACCCTGGCCTCAGGTCGGCGGCGCGAGCTCTGACCCACCCGCCGTCGGCCCTGAGGTGGTCGAAGCGCCAGAGCGTGGTTCGGCCGGCCAGGTCCGCCAGCTCCTTTCCAACCGGCGCGGGACAGAGCTCCTCGGCCGAGGGACCGGAGTCATCCGCTGCGGGCGGACGTCCGTCGAGGTCTCGCCACGCGACATATGCGTCCAGCTCGTCGGCATCACGGATGAACGGGGCGACGTCGATGTCGTTGCCCGAGAGGTCCGGCGAGGTGTCGAAGAGGCCCTCGAGGTCGCCCGCCCGAAGAACGGAGTAGACGGGCAGCCGAGTCGGCACCTCGAGCGTGCGCAGCGTGCTGGCGGTCACCTGGTGACCTTCCAAGCTTGTCAATGCTCCCACGGCAGCATCGACATCCTGCGGCAGATATGGAGCAGGAGACGATGGCTTGACCCAGAGGAGGAGTGCATCGGCCACCTCGCCGGCCCGGTTGAGCCGACCGGCCCGCTGGACCACGGAGGGCCAGGGCGCTGCTTCGATGAGCATCGTCGACGCCGAGACGTCGACACCCGCTTCGAGGACTTGCGTGGAGACGATGATCCGCCCGGCCGGCGGTGGCGGCACCATCGCGCCATCGAGCGCGACCCGCCGGTCGTCTGGGCGGAACCTGCTGTGGAGGAGGTGGACCGGCACGGCACCGCCGGTGTGCTCGAGCGCCCGGTACAGGTCGCGAGCCGCGCGTACCGTGTTCATCACGGCGATCGTCAAGGTGCCAGGGCGATGATGGTCGAGGACCGTTCCGGCAAGCGACCGCGCACGACGAGCGTCGTCCACGGAGATGTGGCGGATTGAGCGCGTCGCCTGCAGGCGGGTCGCGAGGGCGCCCTCGACGTCATCCGGGCCGAGCTCGACGACGCGCGTGACGTCGACGCTGTCGACGGTCGCCAAGGCCCTTCGATCGACAGTCGCGGACATCCACGTCGAGAAGGTGTCGAGACAGGTGCCGAAGCGCCGCCGAAAGGCGTCGAGCTGGCGGCTCGTCGTAAGCCCGGGTCCGAGGAGCTGGATCTCGTCGAACACCCAGTGCGTCCCGTTGTGCAGGAGGCCGAAGTCGATCGGCCAGGAGAACCTGCTCGTCGCATAGCCTCGGTTCAGCGCCCGGCTCAGCAGCATGTCGACGGTCCCGACGACGACGGCGTCCTGCTCGGGGCGCTCGTACCAGCTCATGCGAGCTTTCCCAGGTCGGCCGCTTGCCCTGCCGCCCATCGCGACGTGGACCGCGACGCCGTCCTCGAGCCCGTCGAGACCAAGCGCTCCGATCCACGCACGGACAACCGATTCGACCTGCTCGGTGAGCACTCTGAGCGGCAAGCAGAGGACCAGCCAGTGGGGAGTCGCCTCGCGGACTTTCGGATCCGGGTGGAAGCGGCGTCGCCAGAGCCAGGGGAGGACCGCGCCGGCGGTCTTGCCTGCACCCGTCTCGACGGCGATGAGCTCGGGGGGCAGCGGAAGATCTGCGACCGCGATCTGCCACCGATAGGGTCGGAACCCCATCGCTCGTTCCGCCATCTCGGCGAAGGACGTTGGATGCCCCTGCTCGCTCACCGGGACTCCACCTCCGGGTGGTCGTCTCCACTAACGGCTGCTCGTCATTCTGACTACAGGGTGTGTCAATGGGCGCACGGGCCGGCCGTCCGCCAGCACGGCATGGGCCGCCCCGACGGCGACGCAGGCGGGAAATGGCCAGGCGATCACCGAATACCTCACCGACCTGGGCGACCGGGACCACCTGATGCCTGCTCCGCGCTCCGAGACCGGGCTCATCGATGTCGCCTGAGCTGCGCCGCCGGCATTCTCCCTACCCCGCCGGGAAGCGCATCGACGGCTCGGCGCCGGCTCCCATCGGCGTCGGTCCCCGCCGCTCGAGGAGATGGTGCGCCGCCGCGGCGATCATCGCCGCGTTGTCCGTGCACATCGCCCGGCTCGGGAGGTAGACGCCGAGTCCGGCCTCCTTGCAGGCGGCGGCGAGCCGCTCGCGAAGCGGCGCGTTGGCGGCGACGCCGCCGGCGAGGCAGATCGAGCGCGCTCCCGAGCTACGGGCGGCCTCGAGCGCCTTCGCGCTGAGGACGTCGACGACCGCCGCCTGGAACGACGCTGCGACGTCCGGGGTCGACACCCCCGGATGCGCCGTGACGTGCTTCACGACGGCGGTCTTCAGCCCGCTGAAGGAGAAGTCGAGCCCCTCGCCGAGCATCGGGCGCGGGAAGGCGACCGCCGAGGCGTCCCCCTCGTGGGCCGCCCGCTCGATCGCCGGGCCGCCGGGGTAGCCGAGCCCGAGGAAGCGCGCCACCTTGTCGAACGCCTCGCCCGCCGCGTCGTCTACGGTCTCGCCGATGATCTC
>JAKAOD010000127.1 GCA_021823365.1 Actinomycetes bacterium
GCGTGGTCGGGGTCCACGTCCGCGACGCAGAGACCGGCGCCGAGCACGACATCCACGCGCGAGTGACGATCCTCGCCACCGGGGCGTGGACCGAGGAGACCGAGGCACTCGCCGGGCGCGAGAGGGTCACGCTGGTGCGCCCCTCGAAGGGGATCCATGTCATGGTCCCGAGAGCGGCTATCTCCTCCTCCGTCGCGCTCATCCTGCGCACGGAGAAGAGCGTGCTGTTCGTGCTGCCATGGGGAGGGCACTGGCTGATCGGAACGACCGACACCGACTGGGTCCACGACAAGTCACGCCCCGTGGCGACTGCTCGTGACGTGAACTACCTCCTCGAGGAGGTCAACACCATCCTCGAGCGACCGCTCTCGAGCAGGGACGTCGAGGCGGTCTTCGCCGGGCTGCGCCCGCTGGTGGCGGGCGTCGGGGTCGTGCGAGGGCCCGGCGAAGCCGGCACGACGCGCCTCGAGGGCGTCCCGGAGGCGGGATCGGCGACCACGAAGCTGTCACGCGAGCACGCAGTCAGCCGGCCGGTGCCGGGTCTCGTCGTCGTGTCGGGGGGAAAGTACACGACGTACCGGGTCATGGCCGCCGACGCCGTCGACGCGGCCGTGTCGGAGGGAGGATTTCGCGACGTCCCGCCGTCGCTCTCCGACGAGGTCCCCCTCGTCGGCGCGACGGGGTACAAGGCGATCTGGAACCAGCGCCGTCGACTCGCCGAGTCCCACGGCCTGAGCCCCGAGGCCATCGAGCACCTGCTCCGCCGCTATGGCGGGCTGGTCGACGAGGTGCTCACCGCGCTCGACGCCGAGCCGTCGCTCGCGACGCCGCTGTCCGGAGCGCCGGAGTACCTGCGTGCCGAGGCCGTCCACGCCGTCACCCACGAGGACGCCCGGCACCTCGAGGACATCCTCCTCCGGCGGACCCGGATCGGCATCGAGACCGAAGACGGCGGCGCGGGCTCCGCAGAGGAGGTCGCCGACCTCGTCGCAGGCCTCCTCGGCTGGGACACAGATGCGAGGGCGGCCGAGGTCGAGGACTACCGGCGCCAGGTCGCGCTGCTCAAGCACGCGGCGTCGCTCGGCAGCGACGACGAAGCCGCACGCCTCGTCGCCGAGACCCCGAGCCTGCTCCCGCTCCCCTGAGGGGACGACCGCGATCCCGGCCGAGAAGCGAGTCACAGGCGTTCCGAACGGCGCCGGCCTCGGCCCCGCTTGCCGGGCAGGCGCCACGCGTGGCGGGCGGGCGCCGGGGCGTCGACCCCCTCGCCGCCTTCCGGTCGATCCCCCGGGAGTAGCTTGACCAGTCGTTGGGCTGCGCTCCGGGCGGGGAGGCGGTGAGACGACGGTGGACGAAGCGGCGGTGGACGAAGCGGCGGCAGGGAGCGCCTGGCGGGAGGCCGCCGGGCAGGTCGGCGTCTGGCTCAGCTCGGCGCTTCTCGCGGAGGACCCTTCCGGGCTGGCGTCTGGCATCGAGCACCTCGGCTTCGGCGCCCTCTGGATCGGCGGCGGCAACGCCGACGAGGAGGCCTTCGCCCGCGTCGAGCGGGCGCTCGGCGCGACCGGCCGGCTCGTCGTCGCCACGGGGATCGCGAACATCTGGGCGTGGGATGCCCGGGCGCTCGCCGAGCGGTCGGCGTCGGTCGCGGCAGCGTTCCCCGGAAGGTTCGTCCTCGGGCTCGGCGTCAGCCACGCGCCGCTCGTGCGCTCGCTCGGCAAGCAGTACGAGCACCCCCTCGAGGCGATGTCGGGCTTCCTCGGCGGGCTCGCCCGGGCGCTCCCACGTGGGCGCCCCGTCCCGCCGATCGTCCTCGCCGCCCTCGGCCCGCGCATGCTGGCGTTCGCCCGGGACGAGAGCGCCGGAGCCCATCCCTACCTCGCGCCGCCGGCGCACACGGCTCGTGCGCGCCAGGTCCTCGGGCCGTCGCCGTTCCTCGCCCCGGAGCAGGCGGTCGTCCTCGAGGAGGACTCCGCAGCGGCGCGATCGACGGCGCGCGAGCACCTCGCGCGCTACCTGCGGCTACCGAACTACCGGCGCAACCTGCTCGGTCTCGGCTACGGCGAGGAGGAGCTCGCGGGCGAGGGATCCGACCGCGCCGTCGACGAGATCGTCGCCCACGGCAGCACCGGGCACGTCGCACACCGGGTCACGGCGCACCTCGCCGCGGGCGCCGACCACGTCTGCATCCAGCCGCTCGGCGAGGACACGGCGGCCGGCCGGCTCGACGTGCTCGGGCGGCTCGCACCGCTGCTGCTCGGGCAGCACGCGGCGTGACCGCGGCGGCGGCCCTCCCGGGCACACCCCGTCTGAGCTGGGGGGATCCGGTGGTCGGGACCGGCGTCGATCCGGTGACCTCGCGCTTTTCAGGCGCGCGCTCTGCCAACTGAGCTACCCGACCTCGCCGTCCCCAGGCTAGCCGCGGCGGCGACCGGCCTGCGCCGGCACGTCCGTCCGTGGTCGCTCGAGGGCAGCTGGCGGACCTGACGGGATTTGAACCCGCGACCTCCGGCTTGACAGGCCGGCGTGCACTCCGAGCTGCACCACAGGTCCACGTGCTCCCGCCCGTTCGGGGCGGCGGGGCGGCCGGAGCGTGACCCGACGCCCTCCACCGGGAGGGGGGCGACCGAGCATCCTAGGCGAGCGGACCGAGCCTCGTGCCCGGCGCTTCCGAGCCCCCCGCCGGAGGCTCCGGCACCGGCTGCCCGGAGCCCTGCCGGGGCCCCGGCGCGGCTGCGGTCGCCGCCGGACGGGCGGCGCCGTACATTGGCCGCTCGTGGCGAGCACGGGGTGGTCCGGCGAAGAGCGCAACGCCCGCGCCCTCGTCGGCGGCTTCGCCCGCTACCTCACCCGGCTGCTCGCCGAGGCGCCCGCCGGCGAGCCGAAGGACGTCGTCGTCGTCGGGCCCGGCGAGGGCGAGCTCCCGCCCGAGGCCGCCGAGGCGGCGGTGGCACTCGTGCTCGGCGAGCGGGACAGGGGATGGGTCGAGGCGGTGGGAGCGCGTTCTGGGCTCACGGTCCAGTTTGCCGGGGAGGCGGTGGCGGGCGACGGCCGCGGGGGCCCGGCTCCCGGCATCCCGCTCGCCGTGCTGGACCGCTGGGACCGCGCCGCCCTCCCGCCCGCCCCCGTCGGGCTCGACGTGCTCGCCGTCGTCACGACCTACAACGAGGCGGACATCGTCGGCGGCCTGCTCGACCGCCTCCTCGGCGACGGGCTGAGGGTCCACGTCGTCGACAACTGGTCGACCGACGGGACCTTCGAGCTCGTCGAGGAGCGCCTCGGGGCCGGGCGCCTCGCCCTCGAGCGCTTCCCGGCCGAGGGCCCGTCGCCGCACTTCGAGCTCGAGCGCCTGCTCGAGCGCGTCGAGGAGATCGCCCACGCCTCGGGGGCGGACTGGGTCGTCCACCACGACGCCGACGAGATCCGCGAGCCGCCGTGGGCCGGCGTCTCGCTGCGCGAGGGCCTCTACGCCCTCGAGCGCTGGGGGTTCGACTGCGTCGACCACACCGTCGTCAACTTCGTCCCGACCGACGACCGCTTCTCCCCCGGCGACGACCTTGCGGCGGCCTTCGAGTGGTGCGAGCTCGGCGAATCGCCTGGTCACTTCCTCCAGCAAAAGGCGTGGAAGCCGCGACCCGAGCGCGTCGCGATGGCGTTCTCCGGCGGCCACGAGCTCGTCGCCGGCGGCCGGCGGATCTTCCCCTACAAGTTCCTCACCCGCCATTACCCGATCCGGTCCCAGGCGCACGGCGAGCGCAAGATCCTCCGCGAGCGCCAGCGCCGCTTCAGCCCGGCCGAGCGGGCGCGGGGATGGCACGCCCACTACGACCACTACGCCGAGGGGTCCTCCTTCCTCGGCGATCCCGCCGAGCTCGTCCCCTTCGCCGCGCTCGACCGGCGCCTGCTCGTCCAGCGGCTGAGCGGCGTCGGGCTCCCCGGCAACCCCTTCACCGGCGAGTCGGCCGAAGCGGTCGCCGCCGAGGCGAGCCGGCCCGTGGCGATGCAGGCGGCCGCTGCCGGGCACGAGCCGCCGGCACCGCTCGTCCTCCGTGTCCAGACGGTCCTGTACTCCCCGGACGAGCGCTCCTTCTCGACCTTCCTGCGGGGGCTTCGCCAGGCCTCGACCTTGCTCACCCGCGCCCGGCCGGAGGTGCACGTCGAGGTGGCGCTCGGCGACTGCTCGCCGAGCCCCGCGCTCGGAGCCGAGGAGCTCGAGCGGGTGCGCTGGAGCTTCACCGGCACGGGGACGACCGCCGTCTACTACGAGCACTTCGGCGAGAACATCGGCCACGGCGCCGGCCAGCAGCGCCTTCTTTCCTGGCGGGGCGCCGCGGTCGCCGTGGTCCTGCTCAATCCGGACACGCTCGCGAGCCCGCGACTGCTGCTCGAGCTGCTCGAGGGCCTCGGCTCGCCGGACGACCGGGTCGGCCTCGTCGAGGCCCGCCATCTCCCCCTCGAGCACCAGAAGGCGTACGACCCGCTCACGGGGGAGACGGGCTGGGCGTCGGGCGCGTGCTCGCTCGTTTCGGCGGCGGCGCTCGACGCGACGGGCGGCTTCGACACCGGGTCGTTCTTCCTGTACTGCGACGACGTCGACCTGAGCTGGCGGGCGCGCCTTGCCGGCTTCCGGCTCGTCCACCGGCCGAGCGCCGTCGTGTTCCACGACAAGCGTCTCTCCGCCGCCGCGGCGCAAGTGCCGGGAGAGACCGAGCGCTACCACTCGGCGCTCGCCTCGCTCCTGCTCTACGCGAAGTACTCACGGCCGGACCTGCTCCAGACGGGGCTCGACGCCTTCGACGCCTCGGCAGACCCCGTGCACCCCCGCGCCGCCGCGGAGCTCCGCCGGCGCGCGGCCCTCGGGCTCCTCCCCGAGCCGATCGACGCCGACGGCAAGGTCGCCGACTTCTCGACCTACGCCTACGCCCCGCTCAAGTTCGACTACGCGCGGGCGACCCCCGCCGGCTGAGCCCGACATGGCCCGCTACCGGTTCGCCTACGGCGAGGACTCGCCCTACGGCCATGCGGTCGCGCTCGTCGGCGCGCACCGCCACCCCGACGGGCGCGTGGTGCTCGACCTCGGCTGCGGCTACGGCGCCATCGCCGAGCCCGTCCGCCGCCTGGGTCTCGACTACGTCGGCCTCGACCTCGACGAAGAAGGCCTTGCCGACCTGCGGGCGCGCGGCTTCGAGGCGCGCCGGCTCGACCTCGCCGGCCCCGAGGGGATCGCGCCGGCGCTGCAGGCTGCCGCACGGGGACGGAGGGTCGCCGCAGTCACCGCCCTCGACGTCGTCGAGCACCTCGCGCAAGGGCCCGGCACGCTGCGAGCCCTCAACGGCTTCGCCCTGGCGAGCGGCCGGCCCCCGCTCGTCGTGTCGATCCCGAACGTCGCCCACCTCGACCTGGCCGCCAAGCTGCTCCTCGGCCGCTGGGACGTCACCGAGACGGGACTGCTCGACTCGACCCACGTCTCGCTCTACTCGCCGGCGCGGCTCCGGCGCGTCTTCGCGGCGACCGGGTGGGCGGAGATCGGCGAGCGGGACTTCGAGCTCGTGGCGAGCGACCAGCACTTCCCCGCCGACGCAGCGCCCCTCGCCGCGGGCACGCCCCTGCACGGGCTCGTCGCGCTCGTCCGCCGGCGCGCCGCATCGGGGGCGACGACCAACCAGTTCGTGCGCGCCTACGCGGCGGTCCCGCACCCCGACCCCACCGGCGGGCCGGGGTCGAGCGGGGTCGTCGTCCCGAGCGGGGTCGTCGTCCCGAGCGGGGTCGCCGTCCCGGGCGAGCTGGTCGTTCCGGACACGGGGGTCACCTCGCCGCTGCTCAGCGTGCTCATCGTCACCGCCGCCGGGCGCGAGGCGCTCCTCGCCGACGCCCTCGTCGCCCTCGACGCCCAGACCCGCCAGGACTTCGAGGTCGTCGTGCTCGTGCTCGACGCCCTCGGGTCCGAGGTGCGGGCGGCCGAGCGCCTCGTCGCCGAGTTCGGCGAGTCACTCGCCGGCCGCACGCAGGTCGCCGGCGTGCGCGGGTCGAGCCGCCCCCAGGCGCTCTCGCTCGGGGTCGCCCGGGCACGCGGGCGCTACGTCACGGTGCTCGACGACGAGGTCGTGCCCTTCGCCCACCTCGTCGAGAGCTACGCCTCGCTCGCCGCCGGCGCGGCGGGCCAGGTGCTCCGGATCCTCCCGGCCGAGCAGGCAGCTCGCCCGATCCCCTGGCCCGAGGGCCACGAGGGCTTCGTCGCCGCCGAGGGCGCCTGCACCCCCTGGCCCGAGCGCTTCGACCTGCTCGCCGAGCTCTGCGACGAGCACTCTCCCCCGGAGTCCTACGCGCTCCCCCGGAGCTGCTTCGTCGACCTCGGCATCGCCCACGACGAGGCGCTCGGCGCGGCCGCCGAGTGGGACGTGCTCGTGCAGGCGGCGCTGTGCTGCGGGCTCGCCGCCGGGGGCGGCGAGCCGGCGACCCTGCGCCGCGCCGGCGCGCTCGGGCCGCTCCCGGGCACGCCGTCGGCGAGCGAGGCGGCCGAGGCGCGCGAGCGCGCCCGGGCACGCCTCGACGAGATGCCGCTCCTGCTCCCCGCCGGGTCGGCGAAGGTGATCCGCGAGCTGCTCGGCCGGCCGGGCAGCCGGGGATCCGGAGGGTCCGGGCAGCCGGGCAGCCGGGCAGCCGGGCAAGCCGGTCAGCCGGCGGCGGAAGGCGCCTGAGGGCCGCTCAGCCGGCACCGCGGCGGGGATCAGACCACCCGGAAGCCCTCCTCGCCGGCCGGCTCCTCCTCGCGCCACTCGACGGCGTCGACCCGCGCCTGCGGCGGGCCGACCCGGCACCACTCGGTGAGCTCGGCGACGGCAGGGGCGGGACCCTCGAGCACCGCCTCGACCGCGCCGTCGGCCCGGTTGCGCACCCACCCGGCGACGCCGAGGCGGGCGGCCTCGCGCCGCGTGCTGCCGCGGAACCAGACGCCCTGGACCCGGCCCGAGACCTGGACGCGCCGGCGCACGGTCGGGGTCGGTGGCGCCGGCTCCGGCGCCGGCGCCGGCTCCTGCGTCGTGGGTGCAGCAGGTGGGGGCGGCGCGCTCGGCGGGGTCGTGCCGGTCGGAGGCGTCACAAGAGAAGTCCCGCGGGCGACTCGAGCGCCGACTTCAGGTCGGCGAGAAAGCCGGCGCCAGTCGCGCCGTCGAGCACCCGGTGGTCGATCGAGAGCGTCAGCTGCATCGTCGTGCGCGCGCGGATCACGCCGTCACGCACCACCGCCTGGGGGACGGCCGCGCCGACGGCGAGGATCGCCGCCTGCGGCGGGTTGATGATCGCGCTGAACTGCTCGATGCCGTACATGCCGAGGTTGCTCACCGTGAAGGTGCCGCCGGAGAGCTCGTCGGGCGTGAGGCGCCGCGCCCGGGCGCGCTCAGCGAGCTCCCGCGCGCGGCGGGCGAGCTCCCGCACCGAGATCCGATCGGCGTCCCGGATCACCGGGACGACGAGGCCGTCCGGGACCGCGACGGCGAGGCCGACGTGCACGCCCGGGTGCCGCAGGATCTTGTCGCCGCCCCAGGAGGCGTTGGCCTCCGGATGCCGGCGCAGGGTCACCGCGCAGGCTCTGACGACGAGGTCGGTGACCGTGAGCTTCTCGCCCTCGGGCGCGAGCACCTGGTTGAGCTGCGAGCGGAGACGCAGGAGCTCCTCGGCGTCGACGCCGAGCGTCAGGTTGAAATGCGGCACCCGGGCGCTCTCGGTCAGGCGCTCGGCGGTGATGCGCCGGAGGGTCCCGAGGGGCACTTCCGTACCGGCAAGCTCGCCCGTGGCGGCGGGCTGGGAGACGGGTGGCGCGATGGCGGGGGGCGGGGGGACCTGCGGCGCGGCAGGGCCAGGTCTCGCGCCGGCCGGACCGGCACGACCGGGGCCGGCGCCGGCGGCAGATCGGAA
>JAKAOD010000128.1 GCA_021823365.1 Actinomycetes bacterium
ACCGGCGCGGGGGATGGCGAAGGGGCTCGACGGGCGGATGGTCGCCTACTCGGACGCGGCCTCCGAGGCGGCTCCACCTGCGCCAGCACCGCGGCCGGCACCCATCGGCAGCATCGTCCGCCATACGCCGTCGAGATCGTGCAGCGCCGCCGCCACCGCGCCGGACGTCGGGACGAGCCCGATCTCCCCCATTCCCTTGATCCCGTAGGGCGAGCGGGGCTGGGGGACCTCGACGAGCACCGGCTCGATGGGCGGGACGTCCTTCGGGCGGAGGATCCCGAGGCTGCGGAGCGTCATGTGCGTCGGCCGGCCCTGCTCGTCCGCCGGGAACTCCTCGGAGAGGGCATATCCGAGGCCCATGTGAACCGCGCCCTGGATCTGCCCCTCGCAAAGAAGCGGGTTCACCGCACGCCCGACGTCGTGCACCGCGACGACCTTCTCGATCGAGCCGCTGGCGCGGTCCATGACGACGAGCTGCGCGGCGTAGGAGAACGCCGAGTGCACGACCGGGTGCTCGATGCCCGAGTCGATCGAGCTCGTCCAGTCGACCCGATGCTCCCCGACGTAGTCGAACCCGGGCCGGCACCCGCCGGCGAGCGCCGTGCGGCAGGCATCGGCGATGGCGCCGGCGGCCATGAGCGTGCCGCGCGACCCCGTCGTCTGTCCCGCGCCGAGCTCGCGCGTCGTGTCGACGACGATGCGCACCCGGGAGGCGTCGATCCCGAGCTCCTCGACCGCCACCTGGCGCGCCACCGTGTGGACGCCCTGGCCCATCTCGGACCAGCAGTGCCGGACTTCGACGTCGCCGGCGTCGGAGAAGCGGACGACCGCCCGGGCGACCTCCACGGCGCCGTTGCCGAGCCCGGAGTTCTTGACTCCGAGGCCGAGCCCGACCGCCTTGCCGGCGGCGACTGCCGCGTCGTAGCGAGGCTTGATCGCCTCGAGGCAGGCGAGGGCGCCGCGGCAGCCGTCGTCCATCACCTGCCCCGGCCCGAAGAGCGCCCCGGGCATGAGCACGTTTCGGCGGCGCATCTCGAACGGGCTCAGCCCGGCCATCTCGGCGAGCCGGTCGAGGACGCCTTCCATCGCGAACTGTGCCTGGTTCGAGCCGAAGCCCCTGAACGCGCCGCAAACGGGGTTGTTCGTCCGGACCGCGGTCGCCTCCACGTCGACCGCAGGGACCGCGTACGGACCGCAGGCGTGCCCCGCGGCGCGCTCGAGCACCTTCATCCCGACCGACGCGTAGGGGCCGGAGTCGCCGACCATGCGTGCCCGGAGCCCAGTGAGCCTGCCGTCGCCGTCACAGGCCGCCCAGCACTCGATGCGGATCGGGTGGCGCTTGGGGTGGACGAGCAGCGATTCCTCCCGCGACAGTGTGCACTTCACGGGACGGCGCAGCAGCCAGGCGGCGAGCGCCGTCTGTGCCTGGTTCGACATGTCCTCCTTGCCGCCGAAGGCGCCCCCGTTCGAGACCTGCTCGACGACCACGGCCCACTGCGGCGCCCCGAGCACCGACGCGATCTGGTCCCGGTCGTCCCAGACGCCCTGGCCCCCTGAGAAGACCTTCAAGCCGCCTTCCGGCGTCGGCACGGCGAGGGTCGATTCCGGTTCGAGGAAGCCGTGCTCGACACGCTGGGTCTGGAACACCTCGTGCACGACGTGCGTCGAGCCCGCGAGGGCGGCGTCGACGTCGCCGCGGCGGTACGCCGATCGCGAGAGCACGTTGCCGGGCAGCTGCCACACGGCGTCCTCGGCGTCCCCGACCGCATCGAGCGGGTCTGTCAGCGGGCGCAGCGGCCGGTACTCGACGGCGACGAGCGGCGCGGCGGCCCGGGCGGCCTCGCGGCTCTCGGCGACGACGAGCGCGAGGACGTCCCCGAGGTAGGACGTGCGCCCGCCGACGGGGACGAAGACCGGCCAGTCGCGATCGATGATCCCGACGCGGAGCTGACCGGGTACGTCGGCAGCGGTGAGGACGGCGACGACGCCCGGCGCGGCGAGCGCCGATTCCGTGTCGATCGACAACACCTCGGCTCGGGCGTGGTCGGCGAGGCGGACGGCCGCGTGGAGCATCCCCGGCACGCGCAGGTCGTCGACGTAGCGGTCGTCGCCGAGCGCGTGCCCGAGGCTCTCGTACTTGACGGCCCGTGCGCCGATCCCGCCGCCCTCGTCGGCTGCGGCGGACCCGCCGCCTGCGAGCAGCTCGGCGGCGTCGAGGATCTTCGTGTAGCCGGTGCAGCGGCAGAGATGGGCGCCGAGGTGGCGGCTCGCCTCCTCGCGCGTGAGGTCCGCCCCCTTCTTGTCGATCAGCGCCTTCAGCCGGACGACGATGCCCGGGGTGCAGAAGCCGCACTGGAGGGCGCCGGTCGCGGCGAAGGCCGCCGCGAAGCGATCGCGCTCGGCCGGGTCGAGCCCCTCGAGAGTCGTCACCGCCTTCCCGCTCGCCTTCTCGAGCGAGACGAGGCAGGCGACCTGGGCCTTGCCGTCGATCAGGACGGTGCAGCAGCCGCACTGGCCCGAGGGCGAGCAGCCGTCCTTCGGCGAGGTCACGCCGAGCTCCTCCCGGAGCGCCGAGAGGAGGTGCGGGTGGGGGTCGTGCACCTCGACAGGCCGGCCGTTCAGGGTGAATCGGGCCGGCGCAGCCTGCTCCGAGGTCTCGATCGCGACCACCTGCGTGACCGTCCCTTCCTCGCCGCGACCGCTACAGCCTACCAAGCGGCAGATCCTGGCTCCGTGCCGCCGAGCGGGATAGCATCGTCGGCCGTGGCCGTGGAGCTCGAGGAGAGGTCCGAGGCGTACCGGGCCTTCGCGCTCGAGCAGCGCGGCATCGAGCACGTCCCCGACTCGGACAGAAGGATGCGCCCCTGGGGCCTGTTCTTCATGTGGGCGGGCGGCATCTGGAACGTCGAGTTCCTCGTCTACGGCGCGCTGATCGTCTCGTTCGGGCTCTCGTTTTGGCAGGCGTTTGTCGCGATCCTCGTCGGGAACGTCTTCTACGGCTTCCTCGGGTGGGCGAGCCTGCCCGGACCGACGACGGGGACCACGGCGTTCATGGTCAGCCGGGCGCCCTTCGGGCGGAACGGGAATCGCGTCCCCTCGCTCTTCAACTGGATCACCCAGGTGGGCTTCGAGATCGAGGGGATCGTCCTCATCGTGCTCATCGTCGAGGCGATGTTCTCCCACGAGGGCGTCGGGCTCGACTCCGCGGGCAAGGCGGCGGTGATCGTGCTCGCGGTCGGCGCGCAGTTTGTCGTGCCGTTCCTCGGGCACGCGACCATCACCAGGGTGCTGCGCTACCTGTCGTTCGTCTTCGTCGTCGTCTTCGCCATCATGGCGGGCCTGGTTCTCCCGCACGCGCACCTGAGCCACCTTCACCAGCACGCGACGTGGTGGATCTGGACGACGGGGCTCGTCCTCATCGTCTCGGCGGGAGGCCTCGGCTGGACCGAGAACGCAGCCGACTACTCGCGCTACCTGCCGCGCGACACGCCGGCGGCGCGGACGTTCTGGGCGGCGACGCTCGGAGGGGCGATCCCCTCGATCCTGCTCGAGCTCCTCGGCGCGGCCGCCTACCTCGTCAGCCCGAAGGTGACCGCGGTGACGGGCGTGCCGTCGTCGTTCGCCAGCTGGTTCTTCTGGCCCTTCATGATCCTCGCGCTCCCGCAGCTTCTTTCCATCAACAGCCTCGACATGTACTCCTCGGGCGTCACGCTCCAGGCGATCGGCATCCGGGTGAAGCGCTGGGGCTGCGTCCTCATAGACACGGTGATCGCCGGCGCGGTGACGGCGCTCGTGATCTTCAAGGGCAACTTCTACACCGACCTGTCCGGCTTCCTCGACTACATCGTCGTGTGGCTCGGGCCGTGGTTCGGGGTCGTCGCGGTGGACCACCTGCTGCGTCGCGGCCGCTACGACGTCGGCTCGCTGGCGGCGGTCCGCGGTGGCGTGTACTGGCGCAACGGCGGGCTCAACTGGAAGGCGCTCTTCGCCCTGTTCCTCGGGATGCTCGCCGCGATGATGTGGATCGACGCCGCTTTCTACGTCCCCGCGTACACCTCGCCGCTCTCCTCGGCGACGTTCGGTGCCGACTTCAGCTGGCTCTTCGGCCTCTTGGTCGGCGGGCTCGCCTACTGGGTGCTCTCCTGCTCGACCGTGCCGAGCGAGCTCACGACGGAGGCGTCGCGCCCCGCTGGGCGGTGATCGGGCCGTAGTGCTCGATCATCCGGTAGCGCTCGAAGTCGAACAGCGTCTTCTTGTAGCGGTCGCACCAGTCGAGGTCGCAGCGGGCGACGACGAGCTCGTCATCGGCGGTGTACGCCTGGGCGACGATCTGCCCGGAGGGGGCGATCACGCAGCTCTGCGCGAGCGCGGCGACGCCTTCCTCGACGCCGCCCTTGGCCGCGGCGACCACCCAGGTGCCGTTCTGGTAGGCGCCGGCCTGCATGACGAGGGCGTTGTGGAAGCCCTGGAGGACGTCCTGGCTCGGGTCGGGGGCGTAGTGGAGGGGCGTGTTGTAGCCGCAGAGGATGAGCTCGACCCCGCGTAGCCCCATCACGCGGTAGGTCTCCGGCCAGCGGCGGTCGTTGCAGATCATCATCCCGACGACGCCGCCGAAGGCGCGCCAGGTCCCGAAGCCCTCCGGGCCCGGCTCGAAGTAGTAGCGCTCGAGGTGCTGGAAAGGCCGCCACGACTCCGGTTCCTCGTGGCCCGGGACGTGGACCTTGCGGTACTTCGCGACGACCGAGCCGTCGCCGGCGACGAGCAGCTGGGTGTTGTAGCGGTGCCGGTCCTCGGTGAGCTCCGCGTAGCCGAGGCTGAATCCGATGCCGAGCTCGCGAGCCAGATCGAACAGCGGCCTCGTCGCCAGGCCCGGCATCTCGGTCTCGAAGAAGGCCTCGATCTCGACCGCGTCCTCGAGGTACCAGCGCGGGAAGAACGTGGTCAGCGCGAGCTCGGGAAAGACCACGAGCTCGCACCCCGCCCTGGCGGCCTCGCGCAGCAGCGCCAGGAGCCGGGCGACCACCGACTCACGAGGCTCGGAGCGGCCGACAGGTCCGAGCTGCGCGGCGGCGACGCCGAGGACGCGGCTCACGTGCCGGCCGCCGACCGGGGGGCGCCGGGCCCGCCGGCACCAGCCCCGGCGGGTCCGGACGGCTCTCCGGCGAGGTCGCCCGCCGCCAGGGCGAGCACGACCTCGAGGAGCACGTTCGCCCCCGCGACCAGCGCGTCGGGCTCGGTGTGCTCCTGCGGGCTGTGACTCATGCCGCCGGCGCTCGGGACGAAGATCATCCCTGCCGGGCAGACCCGCGCCAGCATCTGCGCGTCGTGGCCGGCGCCCGCGGGCAGGCGCATGGTCGACCGGCCGTGCGAGCGGGCGACCCGTTCGACGAGGCCGATCACGCCCGGGTCGAAGGCGACGGGCGCGAAGCGCGCCAGCCTGCGGGTCGCGATGCCGACCCCCTCGCCGCGGGCGAGCTCGTCGAGGAAGGCGGAGAGCCGCCGCTCGGCGTCCGCCAGCCGCCCCTCGTCGGTATTGCGCAGGTCGACCGTAAGCCGCGCCGCGCGGGCGACGACGTTGACCAGGCCGGGCTCGAGGGAGAGCGAGCCGACCGTCCCGACCTGCGGCGGGCCGAGCTCGAGGGCGAGGCGGCGGACGAACGTGGCGATCGCCGCCGCGGCGTGTCCGGCGTCGTGGCGCATCGACATCGGCGTCGTGCCGGCGTGGTTCGCCTGACCCTCGACGCGCACCTCCTGCCAGGAGATCCCCTGCACGCCCGTGACGGCCCCGATCTCGACGCCCTCGGCCTCCAGGACGGGGCCCTGCTCGATGTGCAGCTCGACGTACGCGTGCGGTGCCGGGCCGGGGCAGGGGTGCGGGCCGGCGTAGCCGATCCGGTGGAGCTCCTCGCCGACGCGCGCCCCGCCGACGTCGGTGATCGCGAGCGCCTCGGCGATCGGGATGCCGCCGACGTAGGCGAGCGAGCCGAGCATGTCCGGCGAGAAGCGCGAGCCCTCCTCGTCGGTGAAGAAGGCGACGGCGAGCGGCCGGGGCGGCGTCACGCCGGCGTCGCGCAGCGTCTCGATCACCTCGAGCCCGCCGAGCACCCCGAGGTTGCCGTCGTAGCGGCCGCCGGTCGTCACGGTGTCGACGTGCGAGCCCATCATCACGGGCGGGCCCTCGCCCGGCATCGACCCGACGACGTTGCCGATGGCGTCGACGCGCACCTGGAGGCCGAGGGCGGTCATCCAGCCGACCACGAGGTCGCGCCCCGCGCGGTCGGCGTCGGTGAGCGCGAGGCGGGCGCAGCCGCCGTCCGGCGTGGCCCCGATCTCCGCCAGCGCGGCGAGGCGCCCGAGGAGCCGCTCGCCGTCGACGCGGAGCGCCGTCGCCGCTCCGAGCTCCGCCTCACGCGCGCTGCCCCCGCCGCCGCGCCCTTCCTGACCGATCGCCGTCATCTCTCGCCTCCTTGCCCGCGCCACGCTACCCGCCTCGATCTGGCCCGGAGTTGCTCGCGCCCGGGCCGCGACGACGCACCCGGCGGGCGTCCGAAGGCTTCGCGCAAAGGGGTACTAGCGTCGGCGCCGTGGAGCTCGCGTCCCGCATGCGGCGTCTCGGCACCGAGTCGGCCTTCGCCGTCCTCGCGCGGGCGCAGGAGCTCGAAGCGGCCGGGCGGAGGATCGTCCACCTCGAGATCGGCGAGCCCGACTTCCCGACGCCGTCGCACGTCGTCGAGGCCGCCGCCGAGGCGCTTCGCGCCGGGCACACCCGTTACGTCCCCTCGCCCGGCATCTGGCCCCTTCGAGAGGCCGTGAGCGCGTTCCTCGAGCGGTCGGGGCGGCTCCACGCGCCGGCCGACCGGGTCGTCGTGACGCCGGGCGCCAAGCCGATCATGTTCTTCACGATGCTCGCCCTCTGCGAGCCGGGCGACGAGGTCCTGTACCCCGATCCCGGCTTCCCCATGTACGAGTCGATCGCGGCCTTCTCCGGCGCCACGCCCGTCCCTTTGCCGCTCCGGCAGGAGAACGACTTCAACGTCGACCCCGGCGAGCTCGAATCGCTGGTCACGCCGCGGACGAAGCTGCTCGTGCTCAACTCGCCGCACAACCCGTGCGGCAGCGCGCTCGGGGCGAAGGAGTGCGAGGCGATCGCCGAGATCGCGATGCGCCACGACCTCGTCGTGCTGAGCGACGAGATCTACTGGGCGATCCGTTACGGCGGGCGGCACGCCAGCGTGCTCGACGTCGAGGGGATGGTGGAGCGCACAGTGCTGCTCGACGGATGGTCGAAGTCGTTCGCGATGACGGGATGGCGTCTCGGCTTCGGCGTGCTGCCACGCCCGCTCGTCGAGCCGGTCACCCGCCTCATCGTCAACTCCGTCTCCTGCACCTCGGCCTTCAGCCAGCACGCCGCCATCGCCGCGCTGGAGGGTCCGTGGACGCCTGTCGAGAACATGGTGGCCGAGCTCCGGCGCCGGCGCGACGTCGTCGTCGACGGGCTGAACGCCATCCCGGGCATCACCTGCGGCACGCCGGGCGGCGCCTTCTACGCCTTCCCCAACATCGAGACGCTCGGGCTGACCGCCGCCGAGCTCCAGGAGCGCCTGCTCGAGGAGGCGGGCGTCGCGACGCTTGCCGGCACGGCCTTCGGCGCCGCCGGCGAGGGACACCTGCGGCTCTCGTACGCGAGCCCGGTCGAGTCGATTGCCGCCGGTCTCAACTCGCTCGGCGACCTCGTCGCTACCCTGTAGAGACCCGGCGCGGGGCGCGCGGGACTCACACCGGCTCTGGGCGGAGGACATGCCGATCCTCGGACTCGAAGACCACATCGTCGACCCCGACGTCTACGAGCGCACCATCGGTCGCTTCAAGGAGCTCGGGGTCCTGCTGCCGACCTTCGCAGAGCTCGCCGA
>JAKAOD010000129.1 GCA_021823365.1 Actinomycetes bacterium
TGCAGCTGTCAAGTCCTCGTCGACGAGATCCTCGTCGCCTTTCGTGAGCATCCTCACCAGCGCCTCAGCAAGCTCCCGAACGTCTGCAACCGCGAGGTTCAGGCCCTTGGCACCCGTGGGTGGGACCACGTGGGCGGCGTCCCCCGCGAGGAACAGTCGCCCGTGTCGCATCGGCTCGACCACCGCACCATGCATTGTGGTCACTGACCGTTCGAGTATGGGCCCCTCGGAGAGGGACCAGCCGTCCCCGGTCGCCAGCCGGTCTGCCAGCTCCTGCCAGATCAGCTCATCCGGCCAGCGGTCGAGTGGCTCGCCCGGAGGCACCTGAAGGTAGAGGCGGCTGATCTGCGGGGTCCGCATCGAGTAGAGCGCGAACCCGCGTTCGCTCCGGCAATAGATCAGCTCTTCGGTTGACGGCGGAGCCGCCGCGAGGATGCCGAGCCACGCATAGGGGTACTCCCGCACCTGCACCACGGACCGCCCCGCCACCGCAGTGCGCGCGATGCCGTGAGCACCGTCACAGCCGGCGATCACCTGACAAGCCAGGGTCTTGGATTCGCCGTCGAGGGTGCGAAAATGGATGCGCGGGCCGCCGGTCGAGCTGGCCTCTCCAGACCGATGGTCGAACCCCTCCAGGCCCGTCACCTCGGTGTCGAACCGCAGATCGCCGTCGACCGAGAGGCGCGCAGCGATGAGATCCTTCACCACCTCCTGCTGGCCGTAGACCACCAGCGACCGTCCCCCGGCGAGATCCGTCAGAGGCATCCGATGACGCTCACCCGCGAATCGCAGCTCGATGCCGTGATGAACCAGGCCCTCGCGCCGCATGCGCTCTCCGACACCACGCTCCACCAGCAGCTGCGCCGTGCTGTGCTCGAGAACCCCTGCCCTCACCCGTTGCTCGACGTAGTCGCGGGAGCGACGCTCCAACACGACGGACTCGACTCCCTCCTGGGCGAGCAGATGGGAGAGCAACAGCCCCGCAGGCCCGGCACCGACGATCCCAACCTGCGTCCGCAGCTGCTGCACGGCACTCTCCCATCGCCAGCGTCCCCGTTCGGGCCCACACCCGACATCGGCACCGACTTTGTCGAGGTCGCCAGACGTTGTCAAACATCGCCGCGCGGCCGGAGATCAGGAGCGGAGACGGCGCCTCCGAGCGCCCGCGCCGGACGCAGGCCGGTTCGAGCCCGCTGCGGCGCCACCATCGAGCAGCTGAGGCTGTGCCAACAGTTGCGGCGCTCCTTCGTGGAGCCGATAGCCGACGGGGAAGAGCTCGATTCCGGTCCGTTGGCGTATGGCACCCCACAACCCCCGGGGCGTCCAAATCGACACCAAGACCGCCACCGCCCCGAAGATGATGAGGTACCAGGCGCCCTCCTGCGCAAGGTTCTGCTGAAGGACGAAGAACAACACGGTCCCGAGAATGGGACCCTCGAGGGTGCCCATCCCGCCGATCATGCTGACGAAGATCATCTCCGCAGCCCACTGGACGCTGAAGATCGAGCTTGGCTGGACTTGGAGCTGGCTCACCGCCAGGATCGCGCCTGCCGCCCCGCACCCGAGGGCTGCCACGACGTAGACGATCCGGCGGGTCGTCATCACCCGCGCGCCGGCGCTGCGTGCGCTCACCTCGTCGTCGCGCACCGCCGCCATGAGCAGGCCGAGAGGGCTTCGCAGCAAGCCGTACGCGATGCCCAGCGAGATCGTCACGACGGCGAGCGCGGCCCAGTAGGTGGTCTCGGCGAACGTGTGGGGGCTCATGCTCGACAACCCAGGCACCGGATGCCCGGTTCCGCCCCCGAGGGACGTGATGCTGCTGACGACGATCTGCGCGGTGTCCGCCACCACCCACGTCGCGATGGCGAAGTACCCGCCGCCGAGCCGGAACAAGAGCACCGAGACAGGGAGTGCGATCAACGCGGCGACGACAGCGGCGACCGGGATCGCAGCCACCGGATCGAAGCCGTTCATCGCCAGCACGAGCACTCCGTACCCGCCCAGCCCGACGAACGCCTGCTGCCCGATCGACACCATTCCTGCGTACCCGGCGAGGAGGTTCCACATCACGGCCATCGTCAGCAGCACGAAGAAGTTCACGAGCAGGGTCGTGTCGGCTTCCGAGACGATCACCGGCATGAGCGCGAGCACGGCGAGCACCACGATGCCCGCCGCGCCGACGAGGGTCCCCGAGGCCCCGGCCCGCCGGACCTGCAAGGCACCGGACGCCGTGATCCTGCGGGTCGGTGCGCGCTGCTGCGTCGTCACGCCGTCCGCATCCCGAACAGGCCCCGAGGTCTGACTGCGAGCACGGCAAGGAAGACCAGGTTGCCCGCCAGGATCTGGTATGCGGGATTGATCTGAGCACCGATCTGCTGAGACACGCCGAGAACGACGCCACCGACCAGGGTGCCCCAGACGTTCCCGATCCCGCCGATGACGACCGACTCGAAGGCGAACAGAAGCGTCGTCACTCCCGACGTCGGCACGAACTCGGTCAGCATCCCGTAGGAAAGCCCTGCCAGCGCGACGGTGGCGAAGGCGATGGCGGCGGCGATGCCGAACACGTGGCGGTAGTTGGCCCCCACGAGCTGCGCCGCCTCCCTGTCGTCTGCGACGGCGCGGACGAGGCGGCCCGTCGCGGTCCGCGAGAGGAAGAGCTGGATGCCGCCGAGCACCAGGATGGCTACCGCAAGCACGATCACCGAGAAGTAGGAGATCGTGATCGTGCTGTTCAACGAGAAGGACTTCGTGATGAGTGTCCCGATTGTGATCGACTGACCGTTCGCGGAGAAGACCTCGAGCAGGACGTTCTCGATGATCACGGACATGCCGAACGCCACGAGAAGGGTGGTGAACGGGCTCCGGTCGAGGCTCGCCTGCAGCAGGGTGCGCTGGACCACGTAGCCGCCGACGGCGAAGATCGGCACGACCACCACGAAGGCCCACACCATCGGCAGATGGGTCGAAGGGATGAGCGCGATCGCGACGTAGGCAGCGATGATGGCCAGATCGCCGTGCGCCAGGTTGATGATCCCCATGACTCCGAACATCAACGAGAGCCCGCAGGCGAACAGGGCGTAGAAGCCGCCGGTTACGATGCCCTGAACGATGGCGTTCGCCCACTCCATCAGGTCAACCTCCGGGATCGGCCGCAGAAGCGCTCACTGGAAGCGCCCCAACGCCGAAGTACGCCTCTTCGATCTGCTCAGCCGTCACCTCGTCCGGACGCCCCGTGAGCGAGGTGCGGCCTTCCAGGAGGCAGTGCACATGGGAGGCAACCTGTCGTGCCTGGGCAACGTCCTGTTCGACCAAGAGGATCGTGAGTCCTTCCGCCACGAGTGCCGGGAGGACCTCGTAGATGCGACGCACCACGATCGGCGCAAGACCGAGAGACAGCTCATCGAGGAGCAGCACGCGCGGGTTCGCGAGCAGTGCTCTGCAGATCGCGACGGCCTGCTGCTCGCCACCCGACAGCTGTGACGCGCGCTGCTTGCGACGGTCGGGGATCCAGGGGAAGAGCTCGAAGACGCGTTTCATGTCGAACGTTCCTGGTCGCGCCTTGTGCATGCCGACGAGAAGGTTCTCTTCGACCGTGAGCGAAGGGAACAGCCGGCGTCCCTCCGGGACCAGGGCGACCCCCGCTGCAAGCCGCCGGTCGGGGGCCTCCCTCGTGATGTCTCGTCCGTCGAGGACGACATGGCCGGACTTCGGTTCGTGCAGTCCTACGATCGTGCGCAGGAGGGTCGACTTCCCGGCACCGTTGGCGCCGATGATCGCGTACGTCTCGCCAGTCGCGACCGCGAGGTCGATGCTGTCGAGCGCGCGTAACTGGCCGTGATAGACGGTCAGCCCCCGCACCTCGAGCAGCGGTGCAGAATCGGCCTTCTCGCTCACCGATGGATCACCGCGTCCTCTGCGACGTCGGTCCCCAGGTAGACCTCGCGCACCGCCGGATCGGAGAGCACGGCCACAGGCGCGCCGTCGGCCACGAGGCGGCCGCTCGCCAGGCAGACCAGACGATCGACGGTGTCGATCAGTGCGCGGACCACGTGCTCGATCCAGACGATCGCGACGCCTTCCGATCGGATGGACCGCACCACGCCCATGAGCTCTGCAACCTCGAGGTCGGTGAGACCACCAGCCACCTCGTCGAGGAGCAACAGGCGGGGCCGCGTCGCAAGAGCCCTTGCCACCTCCAGGCGTTTGCGTCCGAGGAGCCCGAGCGTCTCCGCGGGGCGGTTCGCCAGGCTCTGGAGCCCGGTCCGGCCGAGAACGATCGCTGCGGCATGACGGCTTTCCCAACCCCGGAGGCGGGCGCCCTGCTGGGTGGCCATCAGGACGTTCTCGAACACCGTCATCCCTCCGAACGGCCGCGGCACCTGGTAGGTCCTCCCGATACCCATGCGGCAGCGAGCAGCAGGACCGAGGCGGTTCAATGTGGCCCCGTCGAGCAAGACGCGGCCCTCGTCGGGACGAACATCACCCGAGATGACGCCGAAGAGCGTCGTCTTCCCTGCACCGTTCGGTCCGACCATGCCGACGAGCTCACCCTCGTCGACGCGCAGAGACACTCGGTCGATGACGACCAGCTGCCCGTAACGCTTGGTGACCTCTTCGAGCTCCAGCAACACCACGGGGTGCCGACTGGTCAGTAGGTGCCCGCCACGAGGCTGCCGGTGAGCTTGGTCTCCCTTGTCAGCGAGTTGTCGACCACTGCGGGCACCCAGGCGAACCTCTTGCCGAAGACCTCGAGGTCGGGCTTCCACTGGACGCCGACGGGGTTGATGATGCCGACACCGGGCGCAGGACCCTTGGCGAAGTCGATGTTCCCGCACATCCCCGTGTAGTTGACCTTGTGCAGCGCGGCCGCGACCTCTCCATGGTCGTGAGGTGTGCCCACCGCGCTGAAGGCCTCGATGGCCACCTCGAAGAGCGAGTACGTCGACCCGAGCGACTGCCACCAGACGTTGCCGGTCGAGTGCTGCCACTGGGTCGCGAGCTCCCGTGCGGTCTCGCCGTCCAAGGAGGACTTGTGCGGCGTGAACGGCGTCCACCACGCGTCGGTCGCGATGTTGGTCGCAAGCTTGCCGAGCGCCTCCACTGTGGACGGGAAGAGGAGCACCTTCGCCACCGTCGCCAGGACGGGCCTGTAGTCTCGGGTGATCGCCTGCTTCCAGAACGTGTTGAATGTCGGAGGCAAGGGGCAGTTCTGGAAGAACGCGCAATTGTGCGACTTGAAGTTGGCGATCATGGACGAGTATGTCGTCGTCCCGTCGGTGAACGCCCCGCCTGTCACGAATTCGTACCCTGCGGCCTTGGCGAAAAGGGGGAACCCAGCCCGGAACGCGTTGCCGTCCGCGTCGTTCGGGTACATGCCGGCGAACACCTTGTCGGCGTGGGTCCTCTTCTGGATCCGCTCCCACATGGGCAGGAAGGTTCCGGCGAACTCCTTCATCCCGAAGAAGAACATCGTGCAGTACTCGAAGGACTTCGTGGGCTTCAACGGGTCCCCGCCGAGGCCCGCGTACCACGACTCCCAGGGGACGACCGTCGCGAGGCACGGGACGTGGTACTGCTCGGCAGCCGCAGCGACAGGGTTGGTCGTCTCGGGTGCACTCGAAACGAGGATGAGGTCGACCTTTGTGCTGAGGGCGAGCTGCTGGGCGACCTGGGCCGCACGGTTGGGTGTCGACTGGCTGTCGACGACCTTGATGCTGATCGCGTGGTGCTTTCCCCGGATCTGGATCCCTTTCGAGTACTGGGCAGTCCCTCGGACTTTGCCCAGGACGAAGGGGTCCGACTCCGAGAAGCCCGCGAGAGGACCGGTGCGGGGAGTGATATAGCCGATCTTGATCGTCGAGGACCCGGCGGCCGAGAGCCGGTTGGAACGCATGGATCGGAGCTGCGCCGAGGAAGCCGACGCGGTCCCGGACGCGAGTCCTGCTCCTCCGAGTCCGAGCACGCCCGCCCCGAGCAGCTTGAGCACGCTGCGGCGGTCGAGCTCACCTACTCTCTCGACGTCAGTCGTGCCCGAAGTGTCGTCGTGCCGGTCTGCCATGTGTCCCCCTTCGCTCAGCATCGCCCACCGTGCCGCACCGGGTACGACCTCGACCGGCCGGCTCGCCACGGGAGCGGACTTCCTGCCCCCCCCGGCACGATTGGTGGAGGTCTCGCCATCTGACGGTCTGCGGTGGCGCCCGACAAGTCGCCGCGCAGCGCTCGCCAGCCGAGAGCGGATACGTATGGGTATGGCGCGCCCGATCCTCACAGAGGTCTTTGCCGTTGTCAAGAACAGCGGCGCCCTGGTCCGACGGCCGGTCGCCCTGGTCCGACGGCCGGTCGCCCTGGTCCGAGCGCTCACCCACGGGCCTGCCCTGGACGCCAGCCTCCGGCGTCGCGCGATGAGACCTTCGGCCCTTGGGGGGCGAGGATCGTCCGCCAAGGATGGCAGCGGCGGAGCGGAGGGAGACACGATGGGTGAGGAGAACGTTCAACTGGCGAAGCGCGGCTACGAGCTGTTCGGCAAGGGCGACCTCGACTCCATGAAGAGCGAGATCCTCAGCCCCGACGTGATCTGGAGGACCGAGGGTGTCGGTCCGTTCGAGAGCGAGTACAAGGGTATCGACGCGCTCATCGGCTACTTCAGCCGGCTGTTCGAGCTGAGTGGTGGCACCTTCAAAGCCGAGGTGCTCCACATCTACGCCGACGATGATCGGGCCGTCGCGATCCAGCACGTCTCGGGCAGCCGGGTCGGGAAGCTGCTCGACACGAGAATGGTGGTTGTCTTCGAGATCCGCGACGGCAAGGTCTCCGAGGTGACCCAATTCGCCGCCGAGCCGTCCAAACTCGAGAGCTTCTGGTCCTGAGGGAAGCGTGAATGGCGTTGGCGGACGACCCACGAAGTCCTGCCGGGCAGCACGGATCATCGCTCTGGCCCGCTACGAGCGCCGGCTGGTGGGCGGTGATCCTGGCGGTGTCGTCCATCGTGCTTGTCCTTGGCTGGAAGCTGATGGGTCCCGCGGGCGCATTCCCGGGATTGTCGTTCGGCTTCGCCGGCGGCATCGTGGCGCTGGTGTCGATCCTCCGATTGAAGGAGAGGGCAGCCAGCGTTGTGGCTGCCCTCGTGCCGTTTGCCTTCACGGTGATCTACCTGGCGGCCGAACTGATCGTCGGCAGCTCCTGAGCCGCACCCTGGCCGGTCCGGTGCGCACTTGCACCGATTCGCCGCGCGCTCGAGCGCATGGTGCCCTTTCCCTGCTCAGCGCCAGCTCAGCCTTCGGCGGTTCCCTCGCTGCCTCTCGAGAGCCCGCGCAGTCTCACGGGAACGCGGTGCAGGCGCCGGCAGGGAGGCCGCTCGCGCACTGACCCGACGGCACTCCCATCGTAGGCGTGTGCCGGACGAGCATGGAGTACGGCGGAGCCAAGTCGACGCCGTCGGGCCCGCTGAGGTAACCGGGGGTGCTGCCCGCGACCCCGGTGTGCCCGTACTGCCAGACGATCTTGTCCGTACGAGGGTCCACCACGATGACCCGGTCGTTCGCGTCGTCGTTGCACAAGATGTCGCCGTTCGTGGGAATCGGTTCGCACAGTGACGGATGGTTCAGCATGCCTGGGCCGCTCGTCGGCCCGTAACGCCAGAGCAGCTGCCCGGCCTTGTTGAACTCGACGATCTGACCTGGAGTGGAGTAGTCGACCGTCAAGAAGATCCCCGGAGCGACCTCGTTGGTGTCGGAGGGGTAGACGACACCGGGAGGGTGCGTCGACCACAGGATCTTTCCCGACAACGTCATCTCGTCCACCCAGTCGCCGTTGATCTCGGTCACAAGGTAATTGCCGTCGGTCATGGGAAAGGCGCCGTTGGGGCTTCCGAAGCGCAGCGGCGGCTGGTGGTAGCAG
>JAKAOD010000130.1 GCA_021823365.1 Actinomycetes bacterium
CGAGGAGCGCGTAGAGCGCCGTGCCGAGCGCCGAGACGGCGACGCACGCCGCCACCTGGACGCCGCGGGTGTCGCGGTCGCCGGGAAGCTGGCGCAGGAGCCCGCTGCCGAAAGCGATGAGCACGTAGGCGAGCGCGCTGAGCCCGTAAGGGCTCGGCAGGACGAGGTCGGCGACGAGGCCGAGGAAGAAGGCGAGCGTCGCGCCGCGCTCGCTGCCGAGGACGATGCCGGACGCCGCGGCGAGGACGATCATGATGTCCGGGTGGGCGTCGAGGACGACGATCTGGTCGAGCACGCTCACCTGGACGACGAGGGCCACCAGGGCGAGGAGGGCGAACCGGGCAGAGCTTGCCGGCGTCACGGGCGTATCAGGCGGCTGGCAGCCATTCGAGCACGTCCACGTACTGGAGGCTCGCGAGGTCGACGAGGGGTCGTGCGTCAACGCTCGTGGACAGGCCGCCGTCCGAGGTGCGCACGGAGCTGACCACGGCGAGCGGGATGCCCGCTGGAAAGGCGCCGCCGTCGGTCGCGGTGGTGGACAGGATCTCCCCGACCCGAGGTGGCGGGCCCGAGATCTCCTCTACGGCGAGCGGCTCCCGGACGCCCTGGCCCTGCGCGATCGCGCTGGCGCCGGAGGACCCGCCGCCGTAGCTGACGGCGACGCTCGAAGCATGGTCCGTCACCAGCCGAACCTCCGCTGTCGAGCGCCCGGCGTCGACGACCACCCCGACGAGCCCTCGCCCGGCGACGACCGGCATGCGGTCGCCGACGCCCGAGGACGTCCCCCGGTCGATCTCCAACGTGTAGACGAAGTTCGACGTCGGCTGCGAGATGACCTCCGCCTGCGTCGTGCGCACGTTCTGGACGAAGTCGAGCCCCGCCAGCTCGAGCACCCGCTGCGCGCTCTGCTGGGTCGTCCGGTCCTCCGAGAGCCGGGCCTGGAGGGCTCCGAGCTGCTGCCGAAGGTGCTGGTTCTCCGTCTCGAGGGCACCGTAGTGGAAGGCGCCGGAGAAGACGTCGCCGACCGGGTGGAGCGCCGCCGAGATGCCGCGCTGCACCGGCGAGAGGACGTCGCGGACGCCGTTGCGCGCCGAGTCGATCACCTTGCGGGCCTCGCCGTGGTAGTCGAGGGTGAGGACGGTGATCGAGGCGAGCACGAGGATCAGCAGGGTGAGCCGCTGGCTCGCCCTGCGTGTGGCCGTCGCCACGGGCAGGGCCGACCTAGCTCAGCGGCCGGAAGAGGAGACCAGCACCTGCTGAAGCGCCTCGAACTCCTCCAGGCACATCCCGCTGCCGAGCGCCACGCAGTTGAGCGGATCGGGGGCGACGACGATCGGCATGCTCGTCTCCGCCTGGAGCCGCACGTCGAGGCCGTGGAGGAGGGCGCCACCACCGGTGAGCACGATTCCCTGGGTCATGATGTCGGCGGCGAGCTCCGGCGGCGTCTTGTCGAGCGTCACCTTCACCGCGTCGATGATCGCCGAGAGCGGCTCCTCGATCGCGCGGCGGATGTCCTTGGTCGAGGTGACGATCGTCTTCGGAAGACCGGAGACGAGGTCGCGGCCGCGGATCTCGGCGTGGAGCTCCTCCTCGAGCTCGCACGCGGAGCCGAGCGCGACCTTGATCTCCTCAGCCGTTCGGTCGCCGAGGGCGAGGCTGTACTCCTTCTTCACGTAGCTGATGATCGCCTCGTCCAGCTCGTCTCCGCCGATGCGGATCGACTGGCTCGTGACGATCCCCCCTAGGGAGATGACCGCCACCTCGGTGGTGCCCCCGCCGATGTCGACCACCATGTTGCCGGTGGGCTCGTGCACGGGGAGCCCCGCGCCGATTGCGGCCGCCATCGGCTCCTCGATGATGTAGGCCTTGCGCGCGCCCGCGTACTCGGCAGCCTCCTGGACAGCACGCTTCTCGACGCCGGTGATGCCCGAGGGGACGCAGATCACCATCCGGGGCTTGGAGAAGCGCCGCGGATGGACGCGGCGGATGAAGTAGCGGAGCATCATCTCGCAGATCTCGAAGTCGGCGATGACGCCGTCCTTCAGTGGCCTGATCGCCTGGATGTTGCTCGGCGTGCGACCGATCATCCGCTTCGCCTCGGCCCCGACGGCGAGCGGATGGCCGTCCTTCACGTTGATCGCGACCACAGAGGGCTCGTTGAGGACGATCCCCTTGCCGCGCACGTAGACGAGCGTGTTGGCGGTGCCGAGGTCGACCGCCATGTCGCGACCGCCGAATCCGAAGCTGCTGTCGCTCATGGTCACCGCTCCAAGCTCTGCCCTGCTCGACCGTGCAAGGTTAGGGGATCGGTCGGGGTGCGACAAGGCGCCGTCCCCGGGCGCGGCCGGCCGCCTAGCGAAGGTCCGGGAAGAAGAGTGCGATCTCCCGCTCGGCCGACTCCTGGCCGTCCGATCCGTGGACGAGGTTCTCGGTGGTCTCGGTCGCGAGGTCCCCCCGGATCGTCCCGGGTGGCGCCGTCGCCGGGTCGGTCGGGCCCATCAGGGTCCGCACGATCCTCCAGGCGTCCCCCGGACCCTCGATGACGAGGAGCAGCGCGGGCGAGCGAGTGATGAACTTCACCAGTCCGTCGAAGAACGGCTTCTCGCGGTGCTCGGCGTAGTGCCGCTCGGCGACCTCGGGCTCGATCGTCCGCAGCTCGGCGGCTGCGACGCGCAGACCCTTGCGCTCGAAGCGCGCGACGATCTCGCCGACGAGGCCGCGCTCCACCGCGTCGGGCTTGCAGATGACAAGCGTTCTTCCCACGGCCTTCCTACCTGACTCCGACATCTCCGACATCTCCGACATCTCCGAGGTCGACTCGGTCACCCCGCCCGGCTCGAGCGCTCACGGGCGGCGGCGCGTGCCGCGCCCACGACGTAGAGCGATCCGGTGACGAGCACGAGGTCGTCGTCACCGGCGAGCTCGAGCGCCCGTGTGAGCGCATCGGGCACCGCCTCCACGACCTCGGCGTGAAGCCCGAGCAGCCTGGCGGCGTCGGCGACGTCGGCGGCCGCCATCGCCCGGGGTGATGCCGGCGAGCAGGCGACGACGAGGTCCAGGCGGCCGGCGAGCTCGGCGAGCAGCGCTCCTGGTTCGCGGCCCTTGAGGCATCCGACGACGGCGACCACCCTCGGTGCAGCGGCGAAGTCGTCGGCCAGGGCGGCGGCGAGGGCGGAGGCGCCCGCGGGGTTGTGCGCGCCGTCGAGCAGCAACAGCGGGTGCCTGCCGACGACCTCGAGGCGTCCGGGAACGACGGCGCGCTCGAACGCCTGCGCGACGAGGTCCGGCGAGAGCGGCCGGCCTAAGAGCGCCTCGGCGGCGGCCAGTGCCGCGGCCGCGTTGTCGCCCTGGTGGGCGCCGAACAGCGGGAGGTAGATCTCCTCGTAGGAGCCGCCGGGCGTGCGCAGGTCGAGGACGCGCCCGCCGACAGCCGGCCGGCTCGTGGCGCAGTCGAACTCCCGACCCCGCTGCCAGACCTCGCCGGCACCCACCGATCCTGCCTCGTCGGCGAAGATCGCGGCGATCTCCGGGTCGCGCTCGCCGACGAGCGCGACGCTGCCGGGCTTGATGATGCCGGCCTTCTCCTTGGCGATCGCAGCGCGCGTCGAGCCCAGGACCTGGACGTGGTCGAGCTCGACGTTCGTGACGACGGCAACCGCGGCGCCGGCGACGTTGGTCGCGTCCCACCGACCGCCGAGGCCCACCTCGACGACCGCGACGTCGACCGCGACGTCGGCGAACCAGCGGAACGCCGTCGCCGTGACGAGCTCGAACCACGTGGGAGGGACGGACAGTCGCTGCGATTCGAGGAGGAAGCGCTCCAGCGCAGCGAGCGCCGTCAGCTCCTCCTCGAGCTCGGCGTCGCCGATGGGCGCGCCCCCGTGCGCGATGCGCTCGTTCAGCTGCTCGAGGTGCGGGCTCGTGTACGTGCCGACCGAGAGCCCCTGCGCGCCGAGCAGAGCCGAGCAGAGCCGGGTGGTCGAGCCCTTGCCGTTTGTCCCGGTCACGTGCACGACCGGGTAGGCGCGCTCCGGGTCGCCCATCGCTGCGAGGAGCACGCCGATGCGCTCGAGCGTCGGGGCGGCGGCGCGGCCCGCCACGCCGCGCTCGATCGCCTCCAGGTTCACATGGCGGTCGAGCCACGCGAGGACGTCGCCGAGGGACGCAGGCCCCGGGGCGCGGGCGCCGCTTTCCCGCGGTCGGTGCCCGGCCCCCTCAGGAGGCCGCACGCCGCGGGCGATCCGACTTCTCGCCCGTCCCGCGCGGGAGCAGCGTCGGCGCGACCCGCTCGAGGACGACACCCTTGTCGACGACGCAGCGCCCCACGTCGTTGCGACTCGGGAGGTCGTACATCACGTCGAGGAGGACCTCCTCCAGGATGGCGCGCAGCCCCCGCGCGCCGGTCCCGCGCAAGAGCGCCTGGTCGGCGATCGACTCGAGCGCGTCGTCGGTGATCTCGAGCTCCACCTTGTCGAGGTCGAACACGCGCTTGTACTGCTTGACGAGGGCGTTCTTCGGCTCGACGAGGATCTGGACGAGGGCGTCGCGATCGAGCGCCGACACGGCGCCGATGACCGGCAGGCGCCCGACGAACTCGGGGATCAGCCCGAACTTGAGGAGGTCCTCCGGAAGTACCTCCTGGAGGAGCTGGCTCTCGTTGTGCCGCTTCGAGCGGCGCACGTCGGCCCGGAAGCCGATGCCAGAGCGCCCGATCCGGGCATCCACGATTCGGTCCAGCCCGGCGAACGCCCCCCCGCAGATGAACAACACGTTCGTCGTGTCGATCTGGATGAACTCCTGGTGGGGGTGCTTGCGGCCACCCTGGGGTGGAACGGAGGCAGTCGTGCCCTCGAGGATCTTCAAGAGCGCCTGCTGGACGCCCTCGCCCGAGACGTCGCGGGTGATCGACGGGTTCTCGCTCTTGCGGGCGATCTTGTCGATCTCGTCGATGTAGATGATCCCCGTCTCCGCCTTCTTCACGTCGTAGTCGGCGGCCTGGATGAGCTTGAGCAGGATGTTCTCGACGTCCTCACCGACGTAGCCCGCCTCGGTGAGCGCCGTGGCGTCGGCGATCGCGAACGGGACGTTGAGCATGCGGGCGAGCGTCTGGGCGAGCAGGGTCTTGCCACAGCCGGTCGGCCCGAGGAGCAGGATGTTCGACTTCGCGAGCTCCACCGCGCCGTCGCCGCCGGAGGTGCCCGCCTGGACCCGCTTGTAGTGGTTGTACACGGCGACTGAGAGGATCTTCTTCGCCTGCTCCTGGCCGACGACGTAGTCGTTCAGGAACTCGAAGATCTCGCGCGGCTTCGGCAGGTCCTCGAAGCGAACCTCGGAAGTCTCGGAGAGCTCCTCCTCGATGATGTCGTTGCACAGCTCGATGCATTCGTCGCAGATGTAGACGCCCGGTCCCGCGATCAGCTTCTTGACCTGCTTCTGCGACTTGCCGCAGAAGCTGCACTTGACGAGCTCGCCTCCGTCACCGAACTTGGCCACGTCCCCTCCCCGGCTCAGGCTGCGCCCACGGCGGCGATAGTGTCCGGCACCTCTCGCGAGGCGATGACTTCGTCGATGATCCCGTAGTCCCGCGCATCGGCGGCGTCCATGATGAAGTCCCGATCGGTGTCCCGCTGGATCCGCTCCATGGACTGGCCGGTGTCGGCGGCGAGCATCTCGTTGAGCATCTCACGCATGCGAAGGATCTCCTTCGCCTGAAGCTCGATGTCGCTCGCCTGCCCGGCGACCCCCCCGTAGGGCTGGTGCAGCATGATCCGGGCGTGAGGCAGGGCGAACCGCTTGCCCTTCGTGCCGGCGGCGAGAAGGACGGCGGCGGCGGAGGCCGCCTGGCCGAAGCAGAAGGTCTGCTTCTCGGGCCGCACGTACTTCATCGTGTCGTAGATGGCGAAGAGCGCCGTGATGTCCCCGCCCGGCGAGTTGATGTAGATGTTGATGTCCTTCTCGGCGTCCTCGGACTCGAGGAAGAGCATCTGGGCGCACACCAGGTTGGCGATGGCGTCGTCGATGGGGGTCCCGATGAAGATGATGCGCTCCCTGAGAAGTCGGGAGTACAGGTCGTACGCCCGCTCGCCGCGGCTCGACGACTCGACGACGGTCGGGACGAGGTAGTCGAAGGCACCCACGCTCACTCCCCCTCCGTGACGACTTCCTCGCCGCCGTGCTCGAGCCGGGAGTCGCCGCCGCCGGACCCGCCGGTCCCCGCCGGGGCTCCCGCCGTACCGAGAAGCAGTGCCGACCTGTCCATCGGTTTCCCCTCGTCGTCGACGACCCCGACGTGCTCGACCAGCCACGCCAGCGCCTTCGCGGTCCTCAGCTGCGAGCGTAGCCCAGCCATCCGACCGCCCTGCTCCAGCGTCGCTCGCACGCGCCCGGGGGGCTGCTTCTGCAGCGCGGCGAGCCGGGCGATCTCGTCGTCGAGCTCGGACTCCTCCACCTCGATGCCCTCGGCCTCGGCGACGGCGCGCAGCGCGAGGTCCGCCCTGACCTGCTTCTTCGCCTGCTCCTCGAGCTCGGCCGCGAGCTCGTCGCCCGAGCGACCGGTCGCCGCCAGGTAGTCCTCGACCGTGACGCGCTGGCGGGCGAGCCTGAGGGCGAAGTCCTGCATCAGGTGCTCCCCCTCGTCCTGTACGAGCACGGCCGGGGGCTCGTCGGCGACGAGCCCGACGAGCGCCTCCACGGCCCGCTCCCTGAGCTCGACGCCCACCTGCTTCCTGCGGAGCTCGCCGACCCTCCCGGCGAGGTCGGCGCGCAGCTCCTCGATGGTGTCGAACTCCGAGGCGTCGGAGGCGAAGGCGTCGTCGGCGGCCGGCAGGAGCTTCTCGCGGACCTGCCTGACGGTGATCTCGAGGCGGGCCGGGCCGCCCGGCGCGTCGTCGGCGTCGAGCTCGAGCGTGTCGCCCACCGCGGCCCCGCGCAGGCGCTCGTCGACGCCGGCTGCGATCCCGCCGGTGCCGACCTCGTAGACGAGGTCGTCAGCCGTGAGGCCCTCGGCGGGCACACCGTCACGACTGCCGTGGACGTCGAGGGTGACGAAGTCGCCGTCGGCCGCCGGGCGCTCGACCTCACGAAGCTCTGCGAACTGCTCGCGCAGGCGATCCACCTGGGCGTCGACCTCCTCCGGGGTCGGATCGAGCGGCGGCAGCGTGACGACGAGCCCCTCGTAGCCGGCGACGGAGATCCGCGGGCGGACCTCGACGACGGCGTCGAAGACGACCGGACCGCCCTCCTGGCCGGCGGTGATGTCGAGCTCCGGCGCGGCGATCACATCGAGCTCGGCCTCCTCGACGGCGTCGGCATAAGAACGCGGCAGCAGGTCGCGCAGCACCTCCTCCCGCACCCCCTTCGGCCCGAGCCGCGCCTCGAGCAGGCGCCGGGGCACCTTGCCGGGGCGAAAACCGGGGACGCGGGCGTCGCGGGCGAGGCGCCGGAGCGTGTCGTCCTCCGCCTGCCGCACCTCTTCCTCGTCGACCTCGACCGTGAGCCTGACCTGATTGCCCTCGAGGGGCAGGGTGGAGGTGCGCATACGAGTCGCGGAGTCTATGACGGTCCGCCGCGCTCGCCGCCGGGGTCCCGACGACGGCGGCCGGATGCCGTGTGCCTCCGTCTCGCGCTCCCGGGGCCTCTACGATCGGGTGGCGGACCGAGAGTCCCACCCGGCGGAGCTCTCCGCTGGGCGCCGGCGCTCGGCCAGCACGGGGAGTGGCGCAGCTTGGTTAGCGCGCCTGCTTTGGGAGCAGGAGGCCGCGGGTTCGAATCCCGCCTCCCCGACCCTGAGGTCTTCAC
>JAKAOD010000131.1 GCA_021823365.1 Actinomycetes bacterium
CCTGCCTTCGTTCGCAACCGGGTCCGCCACGAGCTCCTCCCCCTCGCCGAGCAGATCGCGCGGCGTGACCTCGTCCCGGTCCTCACGCGCCAGGCGGCGCTCATCGCCGACGAGACGGACCTGCTCGACGTGCTCGCCGACGAGCTCGACGCCGGCGACGCCCGTGCCCTCTCCGCAGCGCCGCCCGCGATCGCGCGCCGCGCCGTGCGCCGTTGGCTGCGCACGCTGCTCGGCTCGGGGCATCCCCCGGATGCCGCGGCGGTCGAGCGGGTGATGGCTGTCGCGCGAGGGGGAGCCGTCGGCTGCGAGGTCACCGGCGGAGTTCGCATTCGCCGCTCCAAGGGACGTCTCCGAGCCGGTTGAGGACGTCTGGCTGCCGGGAGCCAAGTCGCCCGGCGTCCGCCGCCCGGTTAGGGTCGGTCCGGTGGGCGACGTGGGCGGGCGTGATGAGGTCGAGCTCGGCGAGGTTCTCATCCCGGCCGAGAAGATCTCTGCGCGTGTCGCCGAGCTTGCCGAGGAGATCACCCGCGACTACGCCGGGCGGCCGCCGCTCCTGCTCGGTGTGCTGAAAGGTGCCTTCGTCTTCCTCGCCGACCTTGCGCGGGCGATCCGTCTTCCGGTCGAGATGGACTTCATGGCCGTCTCGTCCTACGGCGCGGCGACCAAGACGAGCGGGATCGTCCGGATAGTGAAGGACCTCGACACCGACCTTTCTGGCCGCGACGTGCTCGTCGTCGAGGACATCGTGGACAGCGGGCTCACGCTCTCCTACCTTCGCAAAGGCCTGCTCGCACGGGAGCCGGCGAGCCTCGAGATCTGCGCGCTCGTCGTGAAGCGCGGCCAGCAACGGGCGCCCATCGACGTCGCCTACACCGGATTCGAGATCGCTCCGCTGTTCGTGGTCGGCTACGGCCTCGACGTCGGCGAACGGTGGCGCAACCTTCCGGACATCCGGGTCGCTCGTGGCGCCGGCGTCGAGCTGAGTTGACGGCCGCACGAGGTGGCCGGGTGGTCGACCTCGACCGGGCGGTCGCCGCCGTGCGCGACCTTCTCGTGGCCGTCGGCGAGGACGTCGACCGGGACGGCTTGCGCGAGACGCCCCGCCGCGTGGCGCAGATGTACGCCGAGCTCCTGTCGGGGTTGGACGTCGACCCTGACAGCCACCTCGAGACGGTGTTCTCCGCCGACCACGACGAGATGGTGATGGTCCGCGACATCGCCTTCGCATCGCTGTGCGAGCACCACCTCGTCCCGTTCATCGGAAAGGCCCACGTCGCCTACATTCCGAATCCCAGCGGGAGCATCACGGGGCTGTCGAAGCTCGCCCGCCTCGTCGAGGCGCATTCCCGACGGCTCCAGGTCCAGGAGCAGCTCACCACGGCGATCGCCGGGTCCATCGAGCGGGTGCTCAAGCCGCGGGGCACCCTCGTCGTCCTCGAGGCCGAGCACCTGTGCATGACCATCCGCGGCGTGCGCAAGCCCGGCGCGACCACGATCACCTCGGCGGTGCACGGGTTGTTCCGCACGGATCCCGCGTCACGGGCCGAGGCGATGGCCTTCGTGCGCGGCGGCCGCTAGCCTGCGGCGCCCTGCCGGCGGGAGGCCCTGCGCAGCAGGCCAAGGCCCTAGTCTCTTCGCGGTGAGGCCGCTCGTCATGGGCGTGGTGAACGTCACGCCGGATTCCTTCTACGACGGCGGGCGCTACCTGCGGGCCGGAGCCGCAGTGGCTCACGGGCTGCAGCTCGTCGAGGAGGGCGCCGACGTCATCGACGTCGGGGGCGAGTCGACCCGGCCCGGCGCGTCGCCCGTCGCGCAGGCGGAGGAGCTGCGGCGCGTCCTCCCTGTCGTCGAAGCGCTCTCGCCTCGAGTGCGTGTCTCGATCGACACGACCAAGCCGGCGGTTGCCGAGGCGGCCGTCGCGCGCGGCGCGACGCTGATCAATGACGTGTCGATGCGCCTCGCGCGGTGCGCGGCCGACGTCGGAGCCGGGCTCGTCGTCATGCACATGCGCGGTACGCCCCGGGACATGCAGGAAGACCCCCGCTACGCAGACGTCGTCGGCGAGGTGCACGCCTCGCTCGCCGCCGGCGCGGGCGCTGCGCGCGCCGCCGGCGTGGAGGAGGTCTACGTGGACCCGGGCATAGGGTTCGGCAAGACGCTCGAGCACAACCTCGCCCTGCTGCGCTCGTTGCCCGAGCTCGTCGCGCTGGGCACGCCCGTCCTGCTCGGCGCGAGCCGCAAGAGCTTCCTCGGGCGGCTCGCCGCCCCGGCAGGGTCGCCGCCCCTTGCCCCTTCGGAGCGCCTGGACGGCTCTCTCGCCGTCGCGGTGTGGGCGGCCGCCTGCGGCGTGGCGATGCTGCGTGTGCACGACGTCAGGGCGACCGTCCAGGCCCTGAGGCTCGTCCACGGCGAGCCGGCGCCGACCGCGCCCGCCGGTGCCGTCGTGTCGGAGGTGGGTCGATGAGGGGGCGCTGGGCGCAGGGCATCCCTCCGCGCAACTTCGCCTGGATCGTCAAGGACCGCCTCGCCGTGAGCGAGCGACCCGGCGGCTACGCCCCCTACCACCGGCGGGTGCGCCGCCACGAGGAGATCCTGTGGCTGGAGGGGCAGGGCTTCACCCGCGTCGTCTCGCTGCTCCCCTCGTCGCACAACCTCCACGCCTACGAGGAGGAGGGGATGCCGGCCGCGCACTTCGGCCTGGGCGCCCAGGACGACGCGCGCGAGACGCTCGTCGAGCTGTACCCGGCGATGCTCGGCTGGCTCCGCAGCGGTGAGCGTCTGCTCGTCCACCAGGAGGAGCTGAGCGAGCGGGTCGCCGGCGTCGTCGCCGGGTTCCTCTGCTGGTGCGGCCTCGTGCCGGACCCGCCGCGGGCCGTCTATGCAGTCGAGCAGCTGCTACGCCGCCAGCTCGGCTCGGCGGGAAGGGCAATCGTCGCGCTGGTCGCCGAGCTGCCGCCCCCGGAAGGGGAGTCACCTGCCGGCGCCCAGCAGGGTCCCCCGCCTGCCGGCGCCCAGCAGGGTCCCCCGCCGACGGGCGCCCCGACGGGCGTCGTTCGGTCCGGGACGTCCGGCGGCGGCGCGGCTCCCGACACCCAGCGGCCGTCCGGGCCCAGTCGGCGCACGTGAGCGACGCCATCGAGATCCGGGCGCTCAGGGCGCTCGGGATCCACGGGGCGAACCCCGCCGAGCAGGACCAGCCGCAGCCGTTCGAGGTCGACCTCGTCGTCGAGGCCGACCTGGCGCCGGCAGGCCGCGAGGACGACCTCGATGCGACCGTCGACTACGGCCGCCTCGTCGAGCGTGCCCGCCGGATCGTCGTCGAGGAGCACCACCAGCTCCTCGAGTCCTTGGCCGGGTCGATCGCGACCTCGCTGCTCGCCGAGGCAGGAGTCGGCGCCGTGACGGTCACGGTCCGCAAGTTGCGCCCGCCGCTTCCCGCCGACGTGAGGAGCGTCGGGGTCCGCGTCACCCGGCAGCGACTCGGCGATCGCGCCGACGGGTCCGACGCTGGTCCGGGCAGGACGAGGCGCGCCTACCTCGGCCTGGGCTCGAACCTCGGCGATCGTGCCGGCCACCTCGCGGGCGCGTTGCTCGCCCTTCGCGGCCTCGATCCCGGCCTCGAGTGCTCGCCCGTCTACGAGACCGAGCCCGTCGGCGGGCCCGCGGGCCAGGGCCCGTACCTCAACTGCGTCGTGCGCGTCGCGACCGCTCTCGGGGCTCGGGACCTCCTCGGCGTCGCGCAACGCCTCGAGCGCGCCGCCGGTCGGGTGCGCACCGCGCGGTTCGGGCCGCGCACCCTCGACGTCGACGTGCTCCTCGTCGGCGACGAGGAGGTCAGCGACGCCGACCTCGTGGTGCCGCACCCTCGCATGCGGGAGCGGGCCTTCGTGCTCGCGCCGCTGGAGGACCTGGATCCCTCCCTCGTGCCGGCCGGGTGGCGGGCGTCGCTCGGCGGCGACCAGGCGGTCGCCGCGGCGGTACGCCTCGTCGGTCCCCCGCCGGGCCCGGCCTCCTCGCCGATCGGGTAGGAAGTAGGCCGTGCTGCTCGCGGTCGACGTGGGAAACACCCAGACGGTCGTCGGAGTGTTCGACTCCGCGAGTCCCGTCGCGACGCGGGATGGCCGGGCACCCGGCGAGGTGCCGGGTCTCGTTCGCAGCTGGCGGGCGGCGACCGTCGCCGAGCGGACCGCCGACGAGCATGCTCTCCTGCTCAGTCAGCTGCTCGGGCTGGACGGTCTGCGCGTGAGAGGTACCGGCGGCGCAGGCTCGCAGCCCCCGGACGACGCAGGCGGCAGGGGGCTGATCGAGGGGATCGTCTTCTCCTCCTCCGTCCCCGCCGTGGCCGTGGCGCTTCGGGAGACGGCCGCCAGATGGTTCGACGTCCCCCTCGTCGTCGTCGAGCCCGGCGTCCGGACCGGCATGCCGATCCTCTACGACAACCCGAGGGAGGTCGGGGCGGACCGGATCGCCGACGCCGTCGCCGCGCTCGACTTGTTCGAGCCGCCCATCGTGGTGGTCGACCTCGGCACCGCGACGACCTTCGACGCGATCTCGTCGGCTGGCGAGTACCTCGGGGGAGCGATCGTGCCGGGGATCGAGATCTCGATGGACGCGTTGTGCGCCAGCGCGGCGGCGCTGCCGAGGGTGGCGCTCGGCGAGCCGCGCCGAGCCATCGGCCGCTCGACCGTCGAATCGATGCAGGTCGGCGCCGTCTTCGGGCACGCCGCCCTCGTCGACGGAATGTGCGAGCGGCTCGAGGAGGAGCTCGGGACGGCGACCGTGGTCGCGACGGGTGGCCTCGGCGGGGTCGTCGCCCCCCATTCCCGCAAGGTCCAGCACCTCGAGCCGTGGCTCACGCTGCACGGGCTACGGCTGCTGTTCGCGCGCAACACCGGCCGGGACGCCGACGTGGCGCGCCCGTGAGCCCGAGCCCTGTTCCCTACCGGTTCCCCGGGGCCGTCGGCGCCGGCGCGGTCGTCGCGGATCCCGCATTCGCCGAGCTCGGGCCGGGCGCCTCCTCGGGCGCCGTGGTCACCGTCGCCGGCCGGGTGATGCTGTCGCGTCCGCAGGGGCGCGTCGCCTTCGCGGAGCTTCGGGACTGGACCGGCTCGATCCAGCTCTTCGCCCAGGCGGCGACGTGCGAGCGCTTCGAGGAGCTGACGAAGCTCGCCCTCGGCGACTGGATCGGCGCGACGGGTGAGGTCGTCCGGACCAAGCGGGGGGAGCTCTCCGTCCAGGTCGCGACGTGGACGCTGCTTGCCGAGGCCCTCCAGGGCTTCGGCGACAAGTGGCGCGGCGTCCACGACGTCGACACCCGCTACCGCCAGCGAGAGGTCGACCTCTGGGCGAACGAGCCGTCGCGGGCGACGTTCCTCCTGCGCTCGCGCGTCGTCGCCTCGATCCGCCGCCGCCTCGACGAGCGCGGCTTCGTCGAGGTCGAGACGCCGATCCTCCTCCCCATCCCCGGCGGCGCCCACGCCCGGCCGTTCGTCACGCACTACAACGCCCTCCACGCCGACTTCTACCTGCGGATCGCGACCGAGCTGCACCTGAAGCGCCTCGTCGTCGGCGGCTTCGAGCGCGTCTACGAGCTCGGGCGGATCTTCCGCAACGAGGGCCTCTCCCCAAGGCACAACCCCGAGTTCACCGGTCTCGAGGCCTACCAGGCCTACGCCGACTACACCGACATGATGGAGCTCGCCGAGCACCTCGTCGCCGGTGCTGCCGTCGACGTGCTCGGCACGACGCAGCTCGTCTACCAGGGTCGCGAGCTCGATCTCACCCCGCCGTGGCGCCGGGCGTCGCTCGAGGAGCTCGTCGCCGAGCAGACCGGGTCCGAGCTGACCCTTGGGATGGGCGAGGCGGAGCTGCGCCGGCGGGCGGCCGCCCTCGGCCTCGAGCTGGAGGTCCGTGGGGGGGCGGGCGTCGTGCTGCTGGAGATCTACGAGAAGACGACCGAGCCCAAGCTCTGGGGCCCGGTGATCGTCACCGACTACCCGAAAGAGGTCTCGCCGCTGGCCCGCGACCACCGGAGCCGGCCCGGCTACGTCGAGCGTTTCGAGCCCGTCGTCGCCGGCAGAGAGCTCGGGAACGCCTTCTCCGAGCTGTGCGATCCCGGCGAGCAGCGGCGCCGCCTGGAGGCCCAGGCCGCCGAGCGCGCGGCCGGCGACGAGGAGGCGATGGCGGTCGACGAGGACTTCCTGCGTGCCCTCGAGCACGGGCTGCCGCCGACCGGCGGGATCGGGATCGGGATCGACCGGGTCGTGATGCTCCTCGCCGACGCCGCCTCGATCCGCGAGGTGCTGCTGTTCCCGGCGCTCCGGCCCGAGCAGGGCGCGCGCGCGTCAGCTGGCGAGGGCGCGCGTGGACCGCTCGAGGTCGTCGAGGAGGCTCATGCCGAGCCGTGAGAGGGCCTCCGAGACCACTCCGTCGCCCAGGCTCGCCGCGGCGTCGAGGGCCTTGGCGGCATAGCGGCCGGCGGCGTCGGCCGCGGCGGCGACGCCGGAGGACTCCGAGACGAGCGCACGTGCCACGGCGACCTCCTCGGCGTCGAGCGGCCGTCCGAGGAGCGAGCGCAGCTCGGGGCCGATCTTCGCGTCCCTGAGCGCGTGCTGGACCGGCAGGGTGTAGACGCCCTCGGCGAGGTCCTGGCCCGGCGGCTTCCCGAGCTCCTGCTCGCTGGCGAGCACGTCGAGGACGTCGTCGCGTATCTGGAACACCATCCCGAGCGACTCTCCGAACACGGTGAGCGTCTCCACCTGCACGCGAGGCAGGTCCGCCGTGAGGGCGCCGATGCGGCACGCCGCCGAGATCAGCGCCGCCGTCTTGTCGGCGATGCTGCAGAAGTAGTCCTCCTCGGTCCGGTCGACCCGGTAGGCGGCCCGCACCTCGGACACCTGGCCGTGGCACAGCCGGGCGAGCGTCGCGGCGAGGAGGCCGGCGACCTCGGTGCCGAGGCTGGCGGCGATCTCGGCCGACCGGGCGAGGAGGTAGTCGCCCGCGACGATGGCGAGGAGGTTGCCCCAGCGGGCGTTGACGCTGACGACGCTGCGGCGCCGCGTCGCCTCGTCCATGACGTCGTCGTGGTAGAGGGAGGCGAGGTGGACGAGCTCGACCGACACCGCGCCGAGCAGCGTCTCGTCGCTCGCGCCCGCCCGGTCCGGATGCGGCGCGCCGAGGGACGCCGACGTCAGCGTCAGCGCCGGCCTGAGCCGCTTGCCACCGGCGTCGATCAGGTGCGTCGCGATCTCGTCGAGGAACGGGTCGTCGCGCTGGACGACCCGGTGCAGGCACTCCTCGATCCTCGCGAGCTCCGCGCCGGGAAGCGCGAGCGCGAAGGGGTCCGGCGCGTTCACTGGCACGCACCATACGCCACGGTCCTCGCCGGCCGGCAATGCCCAGCTCTTGGTCCTGTGCCGATCGACGCGGCGCCAGCGGCGACACCTCGCCCGATAGACTCGGGCCAAGGCGGGGACGTCGAGGGAGCCTGAGTTGTTCGAGCGTTTCACTGACCGGGCACGGCGGGTGCTTGTGCTGGCCCAGGAGGAGGCGCGCCTCCTCAACCACAGCTTCATCGGCACGGAGCACATCCTGCTGGGCCTGATCCACGAGGGGGAGGGTCTTGCCGCCAAAGCCCTCGAGTCGCTCGGGATCTCCCTCGAAGCCGTGCGGGAGAAGGTGGAGGAGACGATCGGCCCCGCCGGCTCCGCGCCGACCGGTTCGCCGCCGTTCACGCCCCGGGCGAAGAAGGTCCTCGAGCTCTCGCTGCGCGAGGCGCTCCAGCTCGGGAGATCGGAA
>JAKAOD010000132.1 GCA_021823365.1 Actinomycetes bacterium
CGATCTGCTGGTTGACCGCCGAGGGGATCGCGCCTTCGCTGAGCGCCGCTGCCATGCGGGCGATCGCGGCGAACGTCCCGCTCGAGCCGACGAGCATGCGCGGCTTCAGCTCGACGATCTCGTCGACGACCCCGGAGAGCTCGCTGGCGACGCGCTCGCGCAGGCGGGCTCGCTCTTGGCGGCTCGGTGGATCGCTGCGGAGGAGCTCGGCCGTCAGCCGCCCGACGCCGAGGCGCAGGCTCGCCGCGAACGAGAGCCCCGACCGGTCGCCGACCATCAGCTCGAGGCTCCCTCCGCCGAGATCGGCGGCGAGGGCGGGTCCCGGGTCGATGAGCACGCTCGACCGGATCGCCGTGAAGATGAGCTCTGCCTCGCGCACCCCGTCGACGACCTGGACCTCCACGCCGGCCTCGGAGCGGATGCGCTCCACGAGCTCGACGCCGTCGGTCGCCTCGCGCAGCGCTGCCGTGCCGACGGCCACGATCTCGTCGGCCCGCTGGGCGTCCGCGACGGCGCGGAAGGTCCGGACGACCTCGACTGCGCGCTTCGCGGCCGACTCGCCGATCGAGCCGGTGAGCGCCACAAGGTCGCCGAGACGGAGCATCTCGCGCTCGGTCGCGAGCGGCACGAAGCTCCCGTCGAGGCGAGCCTCGACCACGAGGAGATGGAAGGAGTTGCTCCCGAGGTCCAGGGCGGCGATGCGCACGGGCGATGGCTTAGATCGCCTGCTCGGCGCCCCGTCGGCGCCGCGAGCGCTCGACGGCGCGCTCTTGCAGCGCCGCCTGCACGCTCACCCCTCTGCGCGCCCGCAGGCGCCGCCAGGACCCGGACGCGTCGAGCTGCCAGGCGTGGGTGTCGTCGGCGAGCACGAGCGCGAGCACCTCCTCGAGGCGGCCGCACAGCTCGGGGTCGCGCACCGGCACGAGCGCCTCGATCCGGCGGTCGAGGTTGCGCTCCATCAAGTCGGCGGAGCCGAGGAAGTACCGCGGCGCCTCGGCGCCGAAGCGGTAGATGCGCGAGTGCTCGAGGTAGCGCCCGACGACGGAGCGGACCGACACGCGCTCGGAGAGCCCCTCGACGCCCGGGCGGAGCGAGCAGACGCCGCGCACGACGAGCTCGACGCTCGCGCCATGCTGGGAGGCGAGGTAGAGGGCGTCGATGACCTCGGGATCCGTGAGCCCGTTGACCTTGATCGTGATCCGCCCGCTCGCGCCGGCCGCCGTCTCGGCGGCGATCTCCTCGAGCACCCATGGCCGGAAGCGCTCGGGCGCGAGCACGAGCGCTCGTGAGCGGGCGGCACGGGAGAACCCGGTGAGGTGGTTGAAGAGGTCGGTGAGATCGGCGCCCACGTCCTCGTCCGTCGTGAGCACGCCGAGATCCTCGTAGACCCGGGCCGTGTCGGAGTTGTAGTTCCCCGTCCCGATATGGCAATAGCGGCGGATCCCGTCCTCCTCGCGCCGGACGACGAGCGCCGTCTTCGAGTGCGTCTTCAGGCCGACGACGCCGTAGACGACGTGAACCCCCGCCTGCTCGAGCTGGCGCGCCCAGACGATGTTGCGCTGCTCGTCGAAGCGCGCCTTCAGCTCGACGAGCGCGGCGACCTGCTTTCCCGCCTCGGCGGCACGAGCCAGGGCCGAGACGAACGGGGCGTCGCCCGAGGTCCGGTACAGCGTCTGCTTGATCGCCAGCACGTCCGGGTCGGCGGCGGCCTGGGAGACAAAGGCCTCGACGGAGGTTGCGAAGGAGTCGTAGGGGTGCTGGACGAGGACGTCGCGCTCGCGGATGCGCGCGAAGAGGTCGACCGGCTCGTCACCGACCGGGGCGAGCCTCGGCTGCGTCGTCGGGACGAAACGCGGCTCGTGGAGGTCCGGGCGGTCGAGGCCGACGAGCTGCCAGAGCTGGCCGAGGTCGAGGGGCGCCGGCGAGCGGTAGACGTCCTCGGGGCCGAGCTCCAGCTCGAGGAGGAGGATGTCGAGCACCTCCTCGTCGATGCTCTCGCCGACCTCCAGGCGGACCGCCCGCCCGAAGCGGCGGCGGCGGAGCTCCACCTCCACGGCCGCGAGGAGATCGTCGGCCTCGTCCTCGTCGAGCTCGATGTCGGCGTTGCGGGTCACCCTGAAGGCGTGGACCGCGCCGACCGACATCTCGGGGAAGAGCTGGTCGAGGTGCGCGGCGATCACCTCCTCGAGCAGCACGAGGCGGTCGGAGTCGCCGAGCCGGACGAAGCGCGGCAGGAGCGGAGGGACCTTGACCCGCGCGAAGCGGCGCTCGGACGTGGCGGGGTCGGCGACGACGACGGCGAGGTTGAGCGAGAGGTTCGAGATGTAGGGGAAGGGGTGCCCCGGGTCGACGGCGAGCGGGGTGAGCACCGGGAAGATGTCCCGGTCGAAGATCGCCGCGAGCTCCTCCCGCCCGCTCTCGTCGAGCTCGCGATAGGGGACGATCTCGATCCCCGCGGCGGCGAGGTCGGGGACCAGCAAGTCGAGGTACATCTTCGAAGCCCGCTCGACAAGTGCCGTCGCGCGGCTGCGCACGGCCCGCAGCTGCTCGCTCACCGTGCGCCCGTCGGGCGAGCGGTGCCGCAGCCCGGCGGCGTGCTGGTCCTTCAGGCCCGCCACGCGCACCTGGAAGAACTCGTCCGTGCCCGTCGACCAGATGGCGAGGAACTTCGCCCGCTCGAGGAGGGGGGTCGCCGTCTCTGCTGCGAGATCGAGCACCCTCGAGGAGAAGTCGAGCCAGGAGAGCTCCCGGTTGAGGAAGCGCTCCGGCCCGAACGCCGAGGGCGGTCGCGCGGCACCGCTCGGGTGGCCCGGGCCGGGGCGGAGCTCGGCGTCGCGATCCTCGACCTCGGGCTCGTCCGGGGCTTCGACCCAGGGGGCCGGCACCGGCGCGACGTCGACGACCCCCGTCGGGAGCAGATCGCTTGGCGCCGAGTCGCCGGCCATAGGACCCACGCTAGTTGTCACCCGCCCGGCTCCCCGTCGGGTGCTCCCGGCGACGGTAGCGTGGCGCCGTGACGCTCGGGGGGCTCTCGCGCCGGCTCGGTGCTCGCAGGGACGGCGTGGTCGCGCCCTCCTGGAGGCTCGGATGGTGGTCGTCGTTCCTTCACGCGGGCACCTGGCCGCGCACCGAGTGGGCGGCGTCGCGCCGGCGGAGCGAGCTCGGCCTGCTCCTCGTCGGCGGCGTGGTCGTCCTCCTCGCGACGCTGCTCGAGTCGCTCGCGCTGAGCAACGCCCTGCCGGCCAACGCCGTCCAGATCCTCGCCGGGATCGCCGGGATCGCCATGTTCGTCCAGCTCGTCAATCGTCGTCTGGCGCCCGACGCCGATCCCGTCGTCATGCCGGTCGCGCTGGTGCTGAACGGGATCGGCTACGTGATGATCGAGGCGCTCGACCCGCGCGAAGCCGGTCAGCAGCTCGGCTGGATCGCGATCGGGCTCGTGATCTACACCGTCGTCCTCTTCGCGCTCCGCCGCTCACGCGACCTCGAGCGCTACCGCTACCTGCTGCTGGCGCTGGCGCTGGTCATGCTCGTCGCACCCCTTCTGCCGGTCGTCGGACGCAGCCCCGCTGACCAGAACGCCTACGGGGCGAAGCTCTGGGTGTCGTTCCACTCGATCTCCTTCCAGCCGGTGGAGATCGCCAAGCTCCTCCTCGTGCTCTTCTTCGCCTCCTACTTCGTCGAGAAGCGCGAGCTGCTCACGACCCCGACGCGCCGCATCGGCGACCACCTCCTCCCCGACCTCCGGGCGTTCGGGCCCGTCGCCGTCGCATGGGTGATCTCGCTCCTCGTGATCCTCGCCGAGCGGGACGTCGGCTTCTCGCTCCTCCTCTTCGCCGTCTTCCTCGCCCTCTTGTGGGTGACGACGGGCCGCTGGACGTACGTCGTCGCCGGCTTCGTGCTCTTCGCCGCCGGGGCCTTCCTCGCGTCCCACCTGCTCGGGCAGGTGAGCGAGCGGATCAGCGTCTGGCTCGACCCCTGGGCGCACCCGCTCGGCACCGGCTACCAGCCGGTGCAGGGGGAGCTCGCCTTCGGGCGCGGCGGGCTGTGGGGCACCGGCCTCGGGCTCGGCCTCGTGCAGCAGCCGGGTGTCCTCCCCATCGCGACGAGCGACTACATCTTCTCGGCGATCGGCGAGGAGCTCGGCCTCGCCGGGACGTCGGCGGTGCTCGTCGGCTACGTCCTTCTCGTCGGGGCGGGGCTGCGCACGGCGCTCCGGGCGCGCTCGGAGTTCGCCAAGCTGGCGGCAATCGGGCTCACGGTGACGCTCGGCTTCCAGGCGCTGATCATCATGGCGGGGCCGACGCGCCTCCTCCCCGACACGGGGATGACCTTGCCGTTCGTCTCCTACGGCGGATCATCCCTCGTCGCCAACTACGTCCTGCTCGCGCTGCTGATGCGCATATCCGACGAGGGCAGCAAGGCGAGTGAGGCGGTCTTCAGGACCCAGACCAGTGCGGTCGCCTCTCCGGCGCGGGCCCGAGCTCCCCGCGGCCGCTAGGTCTCCGCGGGGAGCTCTCCTGCCTCGTCGAGCACGTGGGGGGCGACCACGATCGGGGCGCCAAGCTGCTGTCGCAGCGCCAGGGCGATGCCATCCGACGGCCTGCAGGCGAGGGTCCGCGTCCCCCAGGGCCCGGAGAGGACGAGCTCGGCGCTGAACGACGCCTTGTGGACCTCGGTCACCCGCACGTGCTCGAGCGTGAGACCGAACGCTTCGAGCGCGGAGACGAACAGCTCGTGCGTGAGCGGCTTCGGCGTCGCGACCTGCTTGGCGGCGTAGGCGATCGCGACCCCCTCAGCCTGGCCGACCGGGATCCTGAGGCGGCGCCGCGGGGACCCGAGCTCCTCGAGAACGACGACGGGATTGGTGCTCGGAAGGACGACGCTGACATCGACGAAACGGACCGGCGTGAAGCCGAGCAGCTCCTCCTCGCCGGCCCCGGCGAGGTCCGCGTCCGCGTCGGCGTCCCCGTCGGCATCGGCGAGGACGTCGTCCATCTCGCCGGCCGCATGCGGCCCTCCGGCTTCCTCCGCCTCGCCGGCCTCGCCGGCGCCCGGCGCCTCCCGGGTCCCGGCCACCACCGCCGCCTCGCCGAGCTCGCTGCTCACCGGTAGCGGTGCCGCCGCATCTCGACGTTGAGGACGACACCGACGGCGCCGAAGAGCACGACGATCGCCGAGCCGCCGTAGGAGAGGAACGGGAGCGGGATCCCCGTCACCGGCATGAGGCCGATGTTCATCCCGATGTTCTCGAAGACCGAGAAGACGAGGAAGGCGAGCATCCCGGTGCACAGCAACCGCCCGACGGGCTCCCTCGCCGACTGGGCGGCGCGCAGCATTCGCAGGGCGACCACCGCGTACAGCCCGATGATCGCCGCCGAGCCGACGAAGCCGAGCTGCTCGCCGACCGTCGCGAAGATGAAGTCGGTGGACTGCTCCGGCACGTAGTTCAGGTTGGTGTACAGGCCGCGGAACAGGCCCGTCCCTTTCAGCCCGCCGGACCCGATCGCCTGCTTGGCGAGATCCTCCTGGTAGTTGGCGCTCATCGCCCCCGAGTTCGGGTGGAGGAAGCTCGTGAGCCGCTGGAGCTGGCTGGCGTGCACGAGGTGCAGCTCGACGCCGGCGAAGAAGGCAAGCCCGCCGAGGACGAGCAGCAGGACGAGGTGGCGGGCCTTGACGCCGGCGACGACGAGCATCGCGAGCACGACGACGAGGAGCACGACGGCGGTGCCGAGGTCCGGCTGCTTGACGATGAGCAGCCCGACCACGGCGGTGAGCACGAGCGGCACCAGGATGCGGCGCAGCCGGAGATCGGCGGCCCGCCGGCCGAGCTTCACTGCGAGGAGGCCGATCACCGCGAGCACGGCGAACTCCGACGGCTGGAGCTGGACGGGCCCGAGGCTGATCCAGCGCTGTGCGACGCCGGAGGACACCGCCCCCGTCCCCGCGCCGACGGAGCGGCCGATGGCGAGCACGGCGAGCAGCGACAGCAGCACCGCACCGTAGACGACCTCGGCCCAGTACGCGATCCGCCTGAAGTCGATCGCGGCGACCGCGACCATGACGAAGAACCCGGCGACGCAGAAGACGAGCTGCCGCTTCGCGTAGTAGGTCGGCTCGAGGGGGAAGTCCCCCTTCGTCGCCGCGTAGACGACGATGACGCCGAGCGCGGCCAGCGAGAGGGTGGCTGCGACCAGCACGACGTCGACGTGGCGGACGAGCGCCAGCGCGCCGCGCTCTTCGCGCCGCGTGCGGAGGCCCGCGCTGCGGTCCAGGACGTGGGCGGCCACGACGTGCAAGGCTAGTTTCCGAGCGGCGGGACGGCCCCGCGTGCCGCGTCCCACATCGCCTGGAGCGGAGCGCGCTCGCCGGTCCACAGCTCCAGCTGGAGCGCCGCCTGCCTGACGAGCATCCCGAGCCCGTTGCGCGCCGTCGCGCCCCTGCTGCGCGCCGCGTCGAGGAACGGCGTCGTCGCCGGGGCGTACACGAGATCGACGGCGAGCTGGCCCGGTCCGAGCAGCTCTCCGCCCGAGGCGCCCCTCCCGCCCGAGGTGTCCGCTCCTGGCAGGACCCCCTCGACGCCACCTCGCTCCCCCGGGCTCCCGCCCGCCGGCTCGTCCTCGACGCCGGTCATTCCCGGCGGCGTCGCCTTCACGACGAGCTCGGCCTCGCCGAGATCGGCGCGAGTGCCGACCCGGCCCGCCCGCCCGGCGAGCGCCGCCGCCCGCTCGGCGCGACGAGCCGTCCTGTTGACGACGACAACCTCCGAGGCGCCCGCCTCGGCCAGCGCCAGCACGGCGGACCGTGCCGCGCCCCCTGCGCCGATGACCAGGCAGCGCCGTCCCGCCGGGTCGAAGCCGGCCTCGTCGGCGAGGTCGGCGAGCAGCCCCGCGCCGTCGGTCGACTCGGCAACGGCGAGGCCGTGGCGGACGACGACGGTGTTGGCCGCGCCGAGGCGCTCGACGACCTCCGAGCGCTCGTCGGCGGCGACGGCCACCCCCTCCTTGTGCGGCATCGTCACCGACAGCCCCCGCACTCCGAGCGCCTTCGCCCCGGCGAGCGCGTCCGAGGCACGCCCTGCGGCGACCGGGAAGGCGACGTAGACCCAGTCCAAGCCCAGGGCAGCGAAGGCCGCGTTGTGAATGAGGGGCGAGAGCGAGTGCAGGACCGGGTCACCGATCACCCCGACGACCTGGGTGCGTGAGTTCGGGGCGCCGCTCACCCCGGCGACCTGCACCGGTCGATCCAGGTCTGGAGGATCAGCGTCGCCGCCGCGTCGTCCACGTGCCGCCTGCCGCGCGGCGCGCTCGAGCCGGCCGGCGCGCCTCCACGGCCGCCGCGGCGCCGCGCGCCCGGGCGTGCCGCCGCCTCGGCGCGGCGCCTTGTCGCCTCGACCGTCGTCAGCCGCTCGTCGACGGTCTCCACCGGGACACCGAGCGCGCCCGCGAGCCGCTCGGCCTCCTCGAACGCGGCGCGCGCGGCGCGGCCGACTCTGCCGTCCATCGCGAACGGGACGCCGACGACGACGGTCGTCGCCCCGGACGTGGCGACGAGCGCGGCGATGGCGCGGTCGTCCTCGCTCCGGTCACGCCCTCGATCGAGCACGGCGAGCGGCATGGCGAGACTGCGAGCCGAGTCCGAGACGGCGACCCCGATCCGGCGCTCCCCGAGGTCGAGCCCGAGCGCCGGTCCAGGCGGCAGTGCCATGGGAGCTAGCCCGCCTCGAACGCCGAGCGCAGCAGTGCGAGGGCGTGGTCGACGCGCCCCACCTCG